>JBJSZR010000552.1:0-2221 GCA_046090385.1 Bacteroidota bacterium | reverse complement strand
GTTTGGAAGAGTCAGATCCCTCGTCAACGGAGAGCTCACGGGCCAAAGCATCGGCTACCTTAAATCCGATATTATGACGGGTGCCTTCTTCTCCGTTGAAAACTGCACAAAAAACCGAACATCACTTCTGCCTTCATTCCTTAAATTTACATTCCACCTATATCAACTATGTCCATATCCGAAGATCTCTTCAAAAACATCATATCTCACGCCAAAGAATACGGCTTCATATTCCAGTCTAGCGAGATCTATGACGGACTCAGTGCCGTGTACGACTATGGACAGAACGGCGCCGAGCTCAAGAAGAATATCCGTGAATACTGGTGGAAATCTATGGTGCAGATGCACGAGAACATCGTCGGCATCGATGCAGCCATCTTCATGCACCCCACCACGTGGAAAGCCTCCGGCCACGTCGATGCCTTCAACGACCCGCTCGTCGATAACAAGGATTCAAAAAAGCGCTACCGCGCTGACGTCCTCATAGAAGACCACGTTGCCAAGATCGAAGTAAAGATCAATAAGGAAATCGAAAAGGCGCGCGGACGTTTCGGCGACGCGTTCGATGAAGCCCAGTTCCGCGCTACCAATGCACGTGTCCTTGAAAACCAGCAGAAGATCGACACGATCAATGCACGTTTCAAAAATGCGCTTGAGGCGAACGATCTGAACGAAGTCCGGCAGATCATCCTCGACCTTGAGATTGTCTGCCCCATCTCCGGCACTCGAAACTGGACGGAAGTCCGCCAATTCAACCTGATGTTCTCCACACAGTTGGGATCCGTCAGCGAGGAAGCAAGCACCATCTACCTGCGACCTGAAACCGAGCAAGGTATTTTCGTGAACTTCCTCAACGTGCAGAAAACCGGTCGCATGAAAATTCCGTTCGGTATCGCACAAACCGGAAAAGCATTCCGTAACGAAATCGTTGCCCGCCAGTTCATCTTCCGTATGCGCGAGTTCGAACAGATGGAAATGCAGTTCTTCGTAAAGCCAGGCACTGAAATGGAATGGTACGAGCATTGGAAAGCGACCCGGATGAATTGGCACCGCGCTCTTGGTTTCCCCGATGGCAAACACCGTTTCCACGACCACCTCAAACTGGCGCACTACGCCAACGCTGCTTGCGATATCGAATTCGAATTCCCCTTCGGATTCAAAGAACTGGAAGGTATCCACTCGCGTACTGATTTCGATTTGGGCAATCACGAGAAATTCTCCGGAAAGAAACTGCAGTATTTCGATCCTGAATTGAATCAGAACTACGTCCCATACGTGGTGGAAACATCAATAGGCTTGGATCGCATGTTCCTTGCGGTGCTTTCTCAGTCATATGCGGAAGAGAAGTTGGAAGACGACACCGATCGAGTCGTATTGCATATTCCTCCGATGTTAGCACCTGTTAAATGTGCGGTGCTTCCACTTACCAAGAAGGACGGTTTGCCTGAAAAGGCCCGTGAGATCATGGATCGTCTGAAGTTCGACCACGTATGCATGTACGAGGAAAAGGACTCGATTGGAAAGCGTTATCGTCGAATGGATGCTATCGGAACCCCTTTGTGTATCACCGTCGATCATGAAACACTCGAAAACGGAACAGTCACCCTGCGTGATCGTGATACCATGCAGCAGGAGCGCGTTGCGATTGATCAGATCGACAGGATCGTAAACGACAAAGTGGACATGCGTAAAGCATTACGGTCACTTTGATCTGTACTCCTAAAAATAAAAAGCCCCGTAAGGTTCTTACGGGGCTTTTTATTTTTAGCAATCCATCAATGGACCACTTGTAATTTAATCATGCCTTTGTAGTCGGGCTGTTCGGAGTTCGAGGCATCAAGAATATATACTCCGTTTAAAAGATCAGATACATCCAGACGTATACTGTGATTCTGCGTGCGGTGTGAACGGTTATAGACTTCTTTGCCGGTGATATCGAGAATACGTACGTTCCAATCGGAGATGGTGTTCGGAAGGCCAATCAATGAGATGAATTCACGTGCCGGATTCGGGAATGCGGCAAGGCGGGTGTTGACATTGAGAGTGCTAACAGAATTGGGAGCTGAACAACCCGTGTTGACATTCGTGTTTGCGATACCCGGGGTGATGCAGGACAGTACGAAATCTGTAGAATCATCATTGGTATCGTTTCCGTCAGGGAAGCGACTGAGACCTAAGTATTGAGTCAAAACAGTATCGCTGTTGGCAAGCGGTACTCCAT
>JBJSZR010000551.1:0-1629 GCA_046090385.1 Bacteroidota bacterium | reverse complement strand
CGATCGGGAGCAACCGTAGAGGAAGCTCATAATGATCAGAATCAAGTGAACCGATTTCATTTTCATATCAGAATCCTTCTGTGACAGGTTTGTTCTCGAGGATGCTTTCGATGGACTGCATGATTTCAGGAGTGAGAGAATTGATGGCATCAAGACAATGCAGATTCTCTTGAAGCTGTTTCACATTCGAAGCGCCCAGAATTACAGTACTGACATTCGGATTTTTCAGGCACCATGCCAGCGACATACGGGCTTGGGTCATGCCGATGGAGTCTGCAACGCTTTTCAGCTTACGGGTTTTGGTTAAAATTTCATCCTGAATGACACGGTCATGCAACCATTCCATGCCTGCCATGGAAAGGCGTGTATTGTCGGGAGACGCATCATTGTATTTTCCCGACAAAACTCCTGATGCAAGTGGTGACCAGATAGTAGTTCCTAAACCGTGATATCTGAAAAGGTGCATGTAGTCGCGTTCCAACTTCTGGCGGGTGAGCATATTGTATTGTGGTTGTTCCATGACAGGTCCGATCAGGTTGTGCTGCTTGGCGATGGATATCGCTTCAAGGATTTCTGTTGCATCCCATTCGGAAGTTCCCCAATAGAGGATTTTACCCTGCAGAATCAATTGATGCATGGCCCAGACGGTTTCCTCAATGGGAGTCTGCTTATCGGCTCGATGGCAGAAATAGAGATCCAGATAATCGACCTGCAGTCTCTTCAATGCGCCGTGACAACCCTCTATCACATGTTTCCTTGAAAGTCCCTTTTGATTGGGCTTTGCATCTTTGCCTTCTGTTCCAAAAAAAACCTTGGAGGAAACAAGGTATGAGCTACGTTCCCAGCCTTTTTTCTTCAGGATATTGCCCATTACGATTTCCGATTGGCCTCGGGCGTAGATTTCTGCATTGTCGAAAAAGTTGATTCCTGCCTCATAGGCTACGGTCATCAGATCTTCTGCAACCTGATCGCTTATCTGCTTTCCGAAGGTCAACCATGAACCCAAGGATATTGCACTTATTTGAAGTCCGGATGTTCCTAATCTGCGATATTCCATGTCTTTTTGATTTTATACAAATGTACATCGAAGGCCGATAGGATGTAGGTTGATTTGAACAAGAAAAATATCGTCTCTATTGAAAATCCGTGGAACCGGCATCGGGCTCGAAGCTTCACTTAATCAGGGGCGAATCAACGTGATGTTGAGTTGATAATTATTCTCTATGAGGCTGTAATCGGCTGATTCAACGATCATATCCCCGGTTATATCCTGACTTAGGTAACCAGAAGGTCCGTTGGCCGTGGCAGATGAAATGGAATTCAAATCTGTAAGATCAATGATGTTATCCTGGTTTACATCTCCGGAGTAAAGGCCGAATTTTCCTCCTCCTAGATTTTTGACATTATTGCCAAAACTGTTCGCAGCGTTGTTACTGAAATCATAACTCAAAGCCAGATTGCTGAAGTTGATAGGTACGGAGCTCCAGGTCTCCATGCTGTTACGATGTCTTATGATGAGATAGTATGAATACCCTTGAGGAACGCCTGTGAAATTGAAAACACCTGTGCCGGAAGTATTAACGGTCGCGCGACTGGAATAGAGGACATTGAATGGAGCAGATGAAGCCG
>JBJSZR010000550.1:0-3259 GCA_046090385.1 Bacteroidota bacterium | reverse complement strand
GTGTGCTCTTCCGATCTATTCCAGGGGGTCGTTTGAAGATTGTATTTTTGCAACTGAAAAGAGGAACTCGTGAAGATTTACCGCTCCCTGGATGAATTCAAGCGACTGGCGAAGGCGGTCGTCACCATCGGTACATTCGATGGTGTGCACATCGGTCATCAGCGCATCGTCCAGCGCTTGAGTGAGATCGCCCGTACCGAAGGCGGAGAAACCGTCGTACTCACTTTTTTTCCTCATCCTCGAATGGTCCTGCAGCCGGATGATAACACTCTGCGGCTTCTCTCAACACTAAGTGAACGGGAGTTGCTTCTGGAAAAGGCAGGCGTCGATCATCTCATCATCCATCCTTTCAGCAAGGATTTTTCAAGACTTTCGGCTGTAGACTTCGTGCGCGACCTGTTGGTTACACGGATAGGATTACATACGCTCGTAATCGGTTACGACCATCATTTCGGCAGGAACCGTGAAGGCTCCCACCGCGACCTGGAAGAAATGTCGTCTGTGTACGGTTTTCATCTGGAAGAAATACCACCCCAGGAGATCGATGAGGTAGCAGTAAGCTCCACCAAGATTAGAAATGCTCTTATGACGGGTGATGTGAATATAGCTAATCAGCTGTTAGGTTACGAGTACATGTTGCACGGAAAAGTGGTCAACGGTGATAGAATTGGTCGCACACTTGGTTTTCCAACGGCGAATCTCGAGTTGCAGGAGAATTACAAGCTGATACCCGCAGACGGAATCTATGCCATCCATGCAGACCTTGAAGGCGAGTCGCATCTTGGAATGCTCTATATCGGCAACAGGCCGGTTTTGGGTGGTACTAGAAAAGTGATCGAGGCTCACCTTTTTGAGTTCGATCGTGATATTTACGGGCAATACCTGACAATACGCCTGATTCAACGGATCAGGGGTGACAAACATGTCGCTGATCTGGAGGAATTGAAAACGCTTATGGAGGAAGATCGTCGGATTGCAACAAAAATCTTGTCCTGACGTTTCTAAGATACGATGCTTCGTATCTTTTCATTCTTCCTGTTTTTTCAAGCCGCCTTTGTTGCCACGCCTGTTCTTTCTCAGGTGGCAGATACTTCCAGGATCTATCGATCCCTGGAAGAGGCGATGAAATCTCCTGATGATGTGGAGCGGTTGAGCCTGAAGGGTAAGCGTCTTGATTCCATCCCTGATGCTGTTTTTTCTTTCCCCAATCTTCGTGAACTTGATCTCAGTCGCAATAGACTGACCTCGCTTCCCGCACGAATTGGGAATTTAAAAAAACTTCGGTTGCTGGAAATGTCGAACAACCTTATTGATACGCTTCCGGAGGAGATCGGCGGAATGACCTCCTTGGTTTTTCTTGGATTGAACCGAAACAGGATCAGATATCTTCCTGCATCTATCGGTGAACTGTCCTCACTCGAAGTGTTGGAGATGTGGGACAACGAGCTGGAGGAAATGCCAGAAGAAATAGCGAAACTTCACAACTTGCGTTTATTGGAATTAAGAGGGATTCTTTTTACGCAAGAGGAACAGACCCGTATAGATCAGCTGGTGGTAAAGTCTGCCAAGATTTACATGTCACCTGCCTGCAATTGTAAAAACTGATCCGCCTGTTTTTCAGAACCCCACAGACAGTCCACCCATGAAGTTGATTCCTGCTTGTGGGAAGTAATAATTGCCGTAGTATGTATATCCGTTGGCGCTGTATAGCCTGTTGGTGAGATTGTAAATGGTTCCTCTGAAGGTAAGTTGTTTGATTGATTTGACCGATGGCGACCATTCGATACGCAGATCGTTGACAAAATAGGCATCCAGTTTCCTGTTGTTGTTTTCAGTGTTATCAAGGAATTGTTGCCCTACGTATTTTCCGGTCAAGGCAAGGCTTAGGCTTTTCAGCGGATTCCACGTCAAGATGCCGGCGCCTATCATTTCCGGAGAAAAAGCTATGGCAGTATTGGGTAGCACGACAAGTATCGTACTACCCGATGCTTCGTCATATACATAGTCGCTGTAATCGATGATGCGGTTCCGTGAAAGTGTGAGATTGCCCTGAAGGCTCCATTTTTTACTGAAGGCCCAATTCGCATCCAGCTCCACCCCTGCGCGGTAGCTGTCTCCGATACTTTCTCTGACGTATTCACCCACATCATTGATGCTTCCGTTCAATACTAATTGACGTTTGTAGTTCATAAGGTATATGTTTATTCCCGTAGCCAGACGATGTCCGTTGTATCTGTAACCTGTCTCGTAATCATGTAGAAGCTCAGGTTGGGGTCGAGAATATTGGGTTGATGCCCGGTAGTCGTCACGTACCGGCTCTTTCTGTCCGACACCTGCATACAAGTGAAACCGGTGCCAGGTGTTCGGTACGAAGGTGATGCCCGCTTTAGGGTTGAAAAATGTAAGGGAAACATCGGAAGGCAATGGATTTCCCTGTATGTCTTTGCCGGTGAAGGAGTAGTACACATGACGCAATTGCGCATCTCCCATGATGAACCATCGGTCAGAAAGGTTCCAATTCGCTTTCACAAAGATATTTCGGTCTGTCTTCGAGGCGTTGTCGTCATAGTATTCGAATGGTTCGTATGGAAGAATGTTGTAATTCTGCCAGATTATTTTTCCGAAGTGATCGCCTTCATATCTTGAGAATGCTCCGCCGACCATGAAATCGACCGACTCGAATTGTTTTTTGACAGACCAGGTCATTCCCATGAAATCATTGTCGAGCCAACGTTGCTGGATATGTGATGGCTGGATACACAAGCTGTCCGTCATGTTACTGTCCAACCCGCCCGGATCGATCAGGGGGTATTGAACATACTCTTCGTAGTAACCTTTCCCTTTGGTATAAAATAGCGCTACGTTGAGCAACCATTGATTGGAGGTTTCTTTGGAATAAAACAACTGATAATATTCTTGACCGTAATTATCGGTCTGGTTGTCATAGTAGCGGATATTACCATCCCGGTCGGTGTATTGTCCTGCCGGATTATAGGTGCGGTTGGTTGCCAGTGAGTCTTCGGGTACGCCGTACCATGCCTGGTAAGTTTTTTCCTTACCATTCAACAGCACAAAGCGCAAGGATTGGTTTTTGCCATAGTATCCTCCGGAGAGATAGATTGATCGTAAGCGCGATGAAGCTCTGTCGATGAATCCATTGGAGGTGATTTGCGACAATCTGCCTTCCAAAGCGAATTTTTCCTTGAGTAAACCCGTGCCGAATTTCAATGAGTTTCGGGCGGTATTGAAAGAACCGTAG
>JBJSZR010000549.1:0-1639 GCA_046090385.1 Bacteroidota bacterium | reverse complement strand
GTGTCGAAATAGCAATATCCTGCAGTGCCGTCACCGAAATCGATATAAGATATCAGATAATTGAGACTGCGATTGTCGAAGAACACAGTGGTACCGGTATCAGGAATCATCAGCAGTCCTGCAGTTGGCTGACCGATTACACGAATCGTGACAGGCGTGTTGGTGGATCGGGCAGGTGTGCCGTTATCAGTACCGGTGAATGTGATGGTATGGAAACCAAGATTGTTATTGGTGGCAAGCACCGAGACTTCAGCAGATGCAACAGCTCCTGAAACAAGACTTGTGATGATGGCGTCCTGGAGGTTTCCAAGATTCACGGATGGTGTCGTCTGCTGGTTGCTTTCAGGAGCAAGGAACTGTACACCAATGGTAGTACTGTCGCCCACACACATGACGATTGTGTCGCAAGCGGACAGTGAACTTATAACTGGAGAGATATTGAAATTGCTTACGCAAGTATTGAAAATGAACGACTGGTTGTCCAAAAAGTCGATGCCGTCATATGCACCGGAAGGTCCATCGTAAGCACTACCTGGCTGATCGAAACGACCCATCTGGATGAAATTCACGCCATTCCCTTGGTTGATTCCGACTGTAGCGGGAATACCCCCGAAACCATTAACACCCTGCGATGCCGAGCCGGTGGTCCAGGCCATATCCTTATAGCAAAAACTGACATTATAACCTGCAGGAAGCAACGGATCGAGGCCGTCTGTGATGATTAATTGGAAACTATTCAGCTTATCCTCCTGTGAATTGAAATAGCCTACGGAATCCCATTGTACGATCAAATGCGAATTGGTTTGTTCATACCAAACGATACCGCTACCGGGACCGCGGGTGTCCACATCCGCCCAGAAAGGAGCAACCATGACGAAGTTCGTATTAGGGAATGAATCGGAACTGTAGGTAGCGTAAGAAGTTCCGAATGAAATGTTCCCATTATTATTGATGAAGAGTTTTCGGAGGTACTGGCCGTAAAAACAGAATGGGGAAACCAGGGTGATGGTATCAGTGGAGCCGTCGTCATTCCTGTAATCCGGAGCCTGTCCGTTCATGAAAGCAGCCACTTGCCAAGCACGATCCCTTTCCACCCAGCAGTCGCATGAAGAGATGGTTCGTGAGCGCGATCCGTTTGGGCTCAATTGAAGCGATGCAACTTGCCCCGGAGTACGCGACAAGAGATCGGCCGGGTTTTTTCCGGGAAATACAGGATAATAATCGACCGTCGATGTAGCACCCTGTGCAACTGCAAGGATACTGATCAACTGGCCCATGAAAATCAAAGATGTGATTCGTAAAGCTTTTTTCATCGTGGCGGTGGTTTATGTTAATTGATGAGAAACAAATTTAGGCAATTTTATGCCTGTGCGAAGTGCCATCACAAGAGTTTACAAGGGTTGATTTTAATATTTGTGAATGAAAAATCGCCTTTCGGGGCATTATGGCGATATTTGGATGGATGGAAGACCTTCCCGTTCTAAATATTATTGACCCTTTACGTAAGGCTCTTGAGCAAAATCGTATTGTCATTCTTCAGGCCCCGCCTGGCGAGGTTCGAGCACGAGGATTTTTTTTCCTGAAAGCCATACTTCATCCATCAGCTTCAGAGGAAGCACCGTGCTCTTTCCCGCGCCAG
>JBJSZR010000548.1:0-2375 GCA_046090385.1 Bacteroidota bacterium | reverse complement strand
CATGCAACGTATAGGCGAGAGATGCCTGCGTGGAAGGCAGGATGATGTTCACTGGAACATCAGAGGGCTGATTTGGGTTGACGTTGACATCCCCGAAATCCTTCTGGCAGGACGTCACCATCGCCACGGAAGCGACCAGCAACGTGGCTCTGATTATTTGGTTTATTCTTTTCATGGAATTTTTGTTTTTGTCTGTTGGGAAGGATTAAAGGGTAACACGCAAGCTTACACCATAGCTCTTGGTGCCTGGGTTATTGAAGTAATCCATGCCAAGGCTGTTGTTAGCGCCGGTGAGACTGGTCTCAGGATCGATGCCCTGATAATCGGTCTTCAGCCAGAGGTTACGGCCGATGAAGGCGATATCGACACTGCCGAATGGAGTCTTCTTTAACAAGTCCTTGCCAAGTGAGTAGGACAAGGTGAGTTCGCGCAGACGTACAAAAGAGCCGTCCTCTACGAATGGCTCAGCTGGACCGGTGAAGCCACTACCGATACCCTGATAGTATGACTGGTTAAGAGTTGCTTCCGTAGTGTTCGGATCAGAAGTGATGACCAATTCGTTGTTCGCATCATAGTAACCTACTACACCTTCGAACACTTTGGTAGAACCACGATTCTCGGTCTCCTTGGCTGTGCCAAAGAAGGTGATAGCACCGCGCGTACCGTTCCAGATGTCACCACCCTGACGGATATCGATAAGTGCATTCAGCGAGAAGTTCTTGTAAGTGAAACCATTGGTAATGCCCATCAACCAATCAGGGTTCGGATTGCCGATCACACCTACTTGTGCATCCTGGATAGGCAAGCCGTCAACGATGACAAGATTTCCGTTTCCATCACGAACGAACTTGCCGCCATAGATCTGACCGTATGGCTGTCCTGTGACAGCATAGATCGCTGAACCTTCGAAACCTCCCAGGAAGAGTTCGTTGACACCATCAGCCAATTGGAGGACTTCGTTGCGGTTGCGAGACCAGTTCAGATTGATATCCCACTGAAAATCTTTCATAGCACCTGAAAGATCGCCTTTGCGGATAGGAGTGGCGTACAGCATGATCTCCCAACCTTTGTTGGACATGCTTCCGGCGTTCTTGACCTGAGCCTGATATCCCGAAGAACCTGCGATAGGCACTGCGAGAATCTGGTCTTCGGATTTGGAGTTATAATAAGTCACATCGATTCCCAAACGGTTGTCAAGAAACTTCAAGTCTGCACCGAATTCATAAGAGGTGGTACGCTCTGGTTTCAATCCAGGATTGCCAAGAACATCGTCGATGGTGTAACCAGAGAGGCCGTTGAGCGGGAAGTTGATACCGGAGGTCCAACCGTCGCCGAATACAGCGGATCCGTAGTAGTTGTCAAGTGCATACAATGGAGCATCCTTACCGACAATAGCGTAGGAAGCGCGGAGTTTACCGTATGAGAACCACTTGTTGGAAAGGTCATAAGTTTCAGAGAAGACCCAGCCAAGGCTGGCAGAAGGATAGAAGAACGTATTTCCATCTTCAGGAAGTGTGGAAGAGGACTCTGAACGGCCTGTGACCTCGAGGAAGAGTTGATCTTTCCAAGCCAATCGACCTTGTCCGTAAAAGGCACGGGTACGGTACTTTGCATCCGACTGACGGGTGATAATCGTGGAAGCGTTTGAAATATTGTAGAAGCCAGGGAAGTTCAAGATATCGCCCTGAGTATAGTTGCTCTCACGCACATAACGGAAAAAGTTGTTTCCAAGGAGGAATGAACCTGTCAAGTCATCACTCAATTTGCCATGCGCATTCAACATGAGATCTGAGTTGAGGTGACGGTAGAAAAAGTCCTGGTGGAAAATCTGGCCGTCAGGATTCGCACGGGAATTTATGGCGAATACTTGCTTTCGGCGGTCGTTGTAGAAGTCGGTACCGACACGGTAGGTGATATCCAACCAGTCTGTGGCATTGAAGTTGGCTTGCACAGAACCGATCAAACGATTCACTTCATCCTTGAACGGGTTCATGTTGATGGACCAGTATGGGTTATCATAACCTACACCGCCACGATAGTTACGCTGGGTTCCGTCAGCAAGCATGTATGCGATCGGGTTCTCAGGATCGTTCTGACCGTTTGAGTTGTCAAAAGAGATAGGAGTACGGAAAAGGTTAAGCATCAGACCTGAAAGGTTGGAACCCTGCTGAACGCGGTTACCGCCGGAGTTGGAGTAGGTGAATGATCCGGAAGCCGAAAGGCGCTTGGTCATGTTACTGCTGCCTGCAAGGCTGAGTGTATTACGGGTGAAGTCGGAGAGGGGAATGATGCCCTCGTCTTTTACACGGCTGTAAGAGATTCGGAAGGTGTTACGATCGTCGCCACCTGAAAGAGAAACGTTGTTCTCCATCGCA
>JBJSZR010000547.1:0-3667 GCA_046090385.1 Bacteroidota bacterium | reverse complement strand
CTTGAGTCCGTTGATGCGCAACCCTTTTTTCTTGAGGTGAGCGAATTTTTTTTCGAATCTGTTAAGCGTGTCGTAAAGCATATTGTTGACTTGATTCTTAATTATTTATTTTTTTTGACTTTTAACGTTTGACTTAATCCTTACAGGCTACCAACGTCAGGACAGTTTCCAACGCCACTTTCTCCCCGCGCTGGTTGGTGACTTCCACATACCATTCCACGACACCTTGCGGAATCTGTCCCTCGCGACGGTCTTTCATTGTTTTACGCATGCAGGTAAGTCGCACCTGTATGGTGTCGCCTACGTAAACCGGTTGAACGAAACGCAGGTTGTCGAGCCCGTAATTGGCCAATACCGGTCCTTTCTTCGGATCGACAAACAATCCTGCAGCGGCTGAAATAAGAAAGTAGCCGTGAGCGACACGTCGCTCGAAGATGGATCCTTCCAGAGAAGTCTCATCGGTATGCGCATAAAAATAGTCGCCACTTATTCCGGCAAAATTCACAATGTCGGCTTCAGTGACGGTACGTTTATGCGTAAGTAATGAATCGCCTACATGTATTTCTTCGAAATATTTCCTGAACGGATGCACGGCATCTTCATGCGTTTCAGCGCCGGGTAGATACTGATTCATGATTGCAGTGAGCGTGGTGGGTGAACCTTGCAAAGCTGTACGTTGCATGTAATGATGCACTCCACGTACACCGCCCATTTCTTCACCACCGCCGGCGCGACCTGGACCACCATGAACAAGGTGAGCCAGAGGAGAACCATGACCGGTCGATTCACCGGCACAATGACGGTTGATGACCAGCATACGCCCATGCATGGCGGCTGACCCAAGAACTACTTCGCGTGCGAAACGGTCGTCGTTGGTGACAAGCGAACCGACCAGACTGCCTTTGCCCATCTTGGCTAGTATCGATGCTTCTTCAGCAGTTTTATAAGGCATGATGGTGCTTACAGGTCCGAATGCTTCGATATCGTGAGGTGTGCTATGTTTGAACGGTTCGTTACAGTAGAGCAGGAGGGAAGAGATGAAAGCTCCGCGCTTGCTGTCGGCACCAACTACTTCCACGTTTTCAAGGTCACCATAAACGAGTTCACTGCAAGTCAACAGTTCGCGGACTTTTTCCTTGACGTCTTTCACTTGGCCCAGCGAAGCAAGTGGTCCCATGCGTACTCCTTCAACAGCTGGATCTCCAATTACATTTCCTTTGAGTCGTTCACTGAGTGCACGTATGACAGGTTCGGTAAGATGCGTGGGAACGATCGCGCGTCGGATGGCGGTGCATTTCTGCCCGGCCTTGGACGTCATTTCACGAGAGACTTCTTTGATGAAAAGGTTGAATTCTTCAGTGCCCGGTTCTGCATCAGGACCCAGGATGCAACAATTCAGCGAATCAGCCTCCATGTTGAAACGGACTGAATGTTCTAAGATGGAGGGATGCTTTTTGAGCATCTTGCCTGTTGATGCCGAACCGGTGAAAGTGACCACGTCCTGGCAAGTGAGATGATCGAAAAGATCCCCCAATCCTCCACAGACAAGTTGAAGTGAGCCTTCCGGAAGGATTCCGGATCGGATGATTTCACGTGCCACGTGTTCAGTGAGGTAGGATGTGGCAGTAGCAGGCTTTACAATGCAGGGTACACCCGCCAGTAAATTCACTGCTATTTTTTCCATCATTCCCCAAACAGGGAAATTGAATGCGTTGATATGTACGGCGACTCCTTCAAGCGGTACACAGATATGATGACCGACAAATGAGCCGTTCTTTGAAATCATTTCCATGTTGCCGTCAACCAGAAATGGTTGATCAGGGAGTTCGCGTCGTCCTTTTGATGCGAACACCAGCATGGTACCGATTCCTCCGTCTATGTCGATCCATGAATCACTCTTGGTCGCGCCGGTGGCTGCTGAAACAGCGTAAAAATCTTTTTTCCGATCGTTCAGATAAAGTCCCAATGCTTTGAGCATGCGCGCGCGATCATGGAAGGACATCTTGCGCAACTTGGCTCCGCCTGTGGACCGGCCGTATTCCATCATAGCCCGGAAATCCAAACCGTCGCTTCCCGCACGGTAAATTTCTTCGCCAGTAACTGCATGGTAGAGAGCAGTACCGGTTCCGGTTCCCTCTATCCAGTGCCCGAGAGCGTAATTCTGTAGTCGGTTCGACATAATCAATTATGGCCCTTTCTATTAGGGACAAGGAACGCCACTGTCCCGAAGGTATCCGGAACTGCGACGCATTTAATTTTTCAGGTGGTTGATTCTCCGCTTCCCCAAGCCGAACGCATAACAGCGTTCAATCGAAAACCAACTATCGTAATACGAGTGCAAATATAACCCAAAAGTGCGGAAAGTCAAGGTTTTATGGATATCTCAACAGGCAATAATGGTATTCCTGATACATCGTTAAATGCTCCGGATTTATTTCAACTCTTTGAACAGCAAGCGTATAAGTATTAACGCTGGTTCAACGCCTGGTCAGTAGTGCTATATTTTCTATATGAGACGTATGTGGGAACATATCGAAGGGTTGCACACGCTCAAGTCTGTAACGATCTCCGAGAATTCGGATGTCCCTTTCCTGGGTCTTTGGGTTGCAACTGATATATATGATTTTTTCGGGCAAAAAGGTCAAAAGCGACTGGTTGACATTTCGGTGCATTCCTGCTCGGGGAGGATCGGTAATCACTATATCCGGTCGCCCGAAGTCCCGAACGGCCTCGCTTTGTACAAGGTCTTTGAGATCACCGGCAATAAAGGTTGCGTTTGAAATGTTGTTTATGGATGCATTACGATAAGCTTGATCGACTGCTTCCGTAACGAATTCAAGTCCTAAAACCCGCTTTGCTCTTGTTGAGGCCGAAAGGGCTATGGTGCCGGTACCTGAATAATAGTCGAATACGGTTTCTGTTCCCTTCAGTTCACACCAATCGATTGCAGTTCGATAGAGTTGTTCTGTCTGTAAGGTGTTCGTCTGGAAAAAAGTTCCGGGATGCATTTCGAATCGTAGTCCGGAAAGTGTTACGGGAAGAACAGGCTCGCCCCATACATGAAGCGCTTTGAGTTCGCTGATGTTACCATCCTTTTTTGGATTTACGAATCGTGATATGGATCGCACTTCCGGAAAGTCTTTCAGCGTCATTTGCTTGAGCTGCTCGAGTGCGCTTTCATCGAATTGTCCGAAAACTATGCCCAGCATTATAGCTCCATCATCAGCGTACCTCACCATCAATTGCCTCAGAGTGCCACGTTCCTTTCGCATATCATAGAACGAAATGCCGCAACTCAAGGCGTGATCACGATATGCGTGAAGAAGTCTGACGGCGGAGGCTGGAGCGATGTCGCATGAATGGATCTCCAATGCATGATCGTATTTCCCGCGCATGACAAAACCGGCCGCCGGGCGGAAAACAGTCGATGGATCCTCTTTTTCTTCAGGTGTCATCCAACGTCGGTTTGAGAACGTGAAAACGATCTTGTTCCTGTATTGGCGCGCGGAAGGAGAAGGGATGATTGGGGGCACAGCGCCTCCCATAGTCAAATGCCTTTCCAAGAGCTGACGGACTTGCTTTTGCTTGAAGTCCAGTTGATCCGCGTAGCGTACCTGTTGCCATTGACATCCTCCACAATGCTGGAAATGTTGACAAAAAGGTTCGA
>JBJSZR010000546.1:0-3248 GCA_046090385.1 Bacteroidota bacterium | reverse complement strand
CTGATTTTTGTTGGATTGATTTTAGCTGTATATCTGTTGAAGTATATCGTGCTTAAATTCTGCGGATGGCTCTTCAATCTTGAACGTGAACTTTCCACCTACCTTTTCACCGTCTATCTGACGAATAATCTGGCGGGTCTGGTTATTTTCCCTATTTCAATCATCATGCTTTTCAATTCGGACATTGACGGAAAAATACTCACCGATCTGGGGCTGATTGTGATAGGTGTTGCCTATACTATGCGAATTTTGAGGGGTGTCACGATCGGATGGACTGTTCCGCAAGTCCGTCCTCTTTACATTATTTTTTATCTTTGCACCCTCGAAATAGCTCCGCTGTCCATACTACTGCGCCTGATAGCCAGGATTTGACGAAGAGCTTTAACACTGCACCACACCCTTGTCCGACCGATGAGCCTGAAAGTCAAGACCATCCTTGTGACCCAGCCCAAGCCGGAAACCGACAAGTCTCCTTACTTCGACCTTGCCAAAAAATACAGCCTGAAAATAGATTTCCGCCCATTCATACAGGTGGAACCTATTTCAGCAAAAGATTTCCGTAAGGATAAGGTGAACATGGCAGAGCACTCAGCCGTGATTCTCACCAGCAGAAATGCAGCCGATCATTTTTTCCGTATGTGCACCGAGTTGCGAATCACTGTTCCGGAAACGATGAAATATTTCTGTGTTTCTGAATCAACTGCCTACTACCTGCAGAAATTCGTAGTGTTCCGTAAGCGTAAGATTTTTTTCGGGAAGCAGACGATTTCGGATCTCATGGATGTGCTGAAAAAACATAAGAAAGAGAAGTTCCTTGTTCCTTGTACGGACATACATAAGCAGGAGATTTTCGAAATCCTTGACGCCAATCACCTTGACTATACGAAAGCCGTGATCTACAAGACCGTTGCAAGCGACTTGTCTGACCTGGCGAATGTGAATTATGACGTACTGGTTTTTTTCAGTCCCTCCGGAATCACCTCACTATTGAAGAACTTTCCGAAATTCAAGCAGAACAACACGCGTATAGCCGCATTCGGCCCCACCACTGCTCAAGCCGTGCTTGACGCAGGACTTCGACTTGATATCCAGGCACCGGTACCCGCTGCCCCGTCCATGACCATGGCTCTGGAACAGTATATCAAGAAAGCCAACAAATAAAAAGGAAGTGCATGACCACACCGCCTTCCGCCCGGCTTACCTTTCGAAAACCGGAACGGTTGGTAAGTATTCCTGTATTCGAGCATCTTGTAAAAGAGGGAAGAAGCATCAACCGGCCTCCATTGCGCTTGTTATATGCATCTGAAAACCTTCACACCGATTACCCGGCTCAAATCGCCTTCAGTGTGCCTAAACGTATATTCAGTAAAGCAGTTGACAGGAACCGTATCAAACGACTGATGCGGGAGGCATACCGTCAAAATAAAGGAGTAATTTATCCGTTGATGGAAAGTACGGGTAAAAAGTGGGCACTGCTACTGATCTTTACCGGAAAATCGATCCCTGACTTCAAGGATATGGCGGAGAAATTGAACTTAATATTACGTCAAATTGCTAAGGACCTTCAACAATCTGCTGGCTAAACTATTCATCGGTATGATACGCTTCTATCAGATAGCGATATCCCCCCTGTTCCGATCGTCTTGCCGTTACAATCCTACCTGTTCGCATTACGGCATCCAGGCCTTGCGCAAGCACGGTCCGTTCAAAGGACTCTATCTAACCATCCGTCGGCTGATGCGCTGTCATCCTTGGGGAGGCCACGGTTATGACCCGGTACCATGAAGAATTTTTTTTCAAAAATCAGCATGAATTATAAACGTCTGCTAATCATACTAGGTGGCGCTGTTGTCATCTCCGGTTTCACCCATACGGATGAATTATTCGAAGTATCCAAAAACCTGGATATCTTCTCTACAGCTTACCGGGAACTGAACCTGTACTATGTGGACGGTGTGGATCCGGGAAAGCTGATCAAGACGGGACTCGACGCGATGCTCGAGTCCTTGGATCCTTATACCACCTACTATCCCGAGTCTGATATCGAAGAATACAGGTTCATGACCACCGGGCAATACGGCGGTATCGGAGCAGTGATCAGGCAACAAGGCGATTATGTGCTCATCAGCGAACCGTACGAAGGTTTTCCTGCTTTCAAATCGGACCTCCGCGCAGGAGATGTGCTGTTGAAAGTGAACGAACTCGATGTGAAGGGAAAAAAAACAGATGAGATAAGTCGTTTGCTTAAAGGCTCTCCCGGGTCTGCTGTAAAACTGCTTATCAGAAGAGAGGGTGCTGATGCCCCGATTGAAAAAAGCCTGGTACGGGAAGAGATAAAAGTGAAAAGTGTACCCTATTATGCCGTTCTCGACTCGGGCATCGGCTATATCAAGCTCACAGGATTCACTGAGAATGCGGGGAAGGAGGTAGCCGATGCACTACATGCACTCCGTAGCCAGGCTGAATTGAAAGGTCTTATTCTCGACCTGCGCGGTAATCCGGGAGGATTATTGCAGGAGGCTGTGAACATCTCCAATCTTTTTGTTCCCAAGGGAGAAGAAATCGTGAGCACCAGAGGTAAGATGTCTGAAGTGGACCACCGGTACCTTGCAATGGAGCAACCCGTCGAGGGCAATTTGCCACTTACGGTACTGGTGAACAGCGGATCGGCTTCTGCATCTGAAATCGTTTCCGGTGCCATACAGGATCTTGACAGAGGCGTGATCATCGGTCAGCGTACATATGGAAAAGGACTTGTACAATCCACGCGTCCTCTCACCTATAACACCCAGTTGAAACTGACCACTGCCAAATACTACATACCCAGCGGGCGCTGCATACAAGCTCGCGATTACGCTCATCGTAATCCTGATGGAAGCGTCGGCAAGATCCCGGATTCGCTCATGCACAGTTTCACGACACGTTCAGGAAGACCTGTCAAAGATGGCGGTGGAATCTTGCCTGATATCATCAGCGAAACCGACAAGACCAGTAATATCGCTGCCGGACTTATCGTGAACGATCTCGTATTCAATTACGCCACCCGTTACAGGACATTGCATGATCAGATAGGCAAGCCTGAAATCTTCCAGTTGTCGGAGGCTGACTGGGCTGATTTCCTGAATTTCATCAAAGGAAAGGAATACGAATATTCGACGCAGACTGAAAAATCCTTAGAGGAGTTGAAGAAGAACGCCACCACAGAGAACTACCTTGCGTCCTTGGGACCTGAAATCGATCGCATACAG
>JBJSZR010000545.1:0-1975 GCA_046090385.1 Bacteroidota bacterium | reverse complement strand
ACATGGCTTGAGGATCATAACGGAAAATTGACACTTACGGATCATGGGAAGTTGTTCGCTGACACGATTGCTTCCCGACTTTTTTACTGATCCTGATACTCAATCCTGTTCTTCTTTTTCGGGATCGTTTTTCAAGTCGCTACCTGCGACTAACAATACGATTTCACCTTTAGGCGGATGCGATTCATAGTGTGCCGCCAGAGCATTTAAAGTCCCTCTTCGGTTCTCCTCATGTAATTTTGATAATTCCCTGCTTACACAAGCAATGCGTTCATCACCGAAATGCGTAGCAAGTTCCTTCAGTGTTTTCACCAACCTGAAAGGCGATTCATAGAATATCATCGTCCGCTTTTCGCCCGATAATTCCTTCATCCTCGTCTGCCTTCCTTTCTTGACAGGCAGGAATCCCTCAAAACAGAATTTGTCACAGGGCAACCCAGAGTTCACCAATGCGGGAACAAATGCGGTAGGTCCAGGAAGTGTCTCCACTTCAATGCCTTTTCGGATGCACTCGCGTACGATCAGGAATCCCGGATCAGAAATCCCGGGGGTGCCGGCATCAGTCACCAACGCGACTTTCTGTCCGGAGGCGATCAGGTCCACCAGGTCCTCTACGACACGGTGCTCATTGTGTGCATGGTATGAGCGCAATGGCTTGTGGATGTCCAGGTGCCTGAGGAGGTTACCGCTTGTACGTGTATCTTCGGCAAGAATAAGATCTGCATCGCGCAGTAAACGAATCGCACGCAATGTAATATCCTCAAGATTTCCTACCGGAGTAGGTACCAGAATCAATTTGGAATTCATCCAATCAGGGCAAGAACTTGCGTTCTATCAGTTCCTTGAAATTGATGACAGCCTGTGATGTCATATCCCATCCGAATTTCGGAGCGACTTCCGTTTCCAGATAGGAGAGCGCTGCTTTATGATTGCTCTCTTTATTCAGTTTCTCCAGGGTGATGTGATAAATGCCTGCATTACCACCGAAAAGATGCTGGATATAATAGAACCGTTCGTTGATACCAATTGCACTGAGTAAATCATTTATTCTTGCATGTTTGATGGTCTCAGCCAATCGGGCAGTACTTTGTTTGGAAGCCACTGATTCGGCAAGTGTCACCGGCTCCTTGTATTGCTCTGCAATACTGGTGGAATGTTCGAACTTATCATGTATCTCACCAGTGATCTTCATCGGTGTAGGCAAGACACTGTTTTTTGATTCTTCGACTTTGTTGATACTGTCCACCAAAACCTCATCCATGGTTTTGGCTGAAGGAGTTTCGGTTACGGTTTCTGATTGAACGTTTTCCCCCTTTTCAGTGAAGCGAGAGGCGATCGCCAACTCCAAGTCTTCCATCGATTTAAGTGCATTGTGATGGTGTAGGGACAATGCCAGTTCATAGACCAACTTGATTTCGGCCAGGAATTGGTTCATCTCTGTTGCAGGAATGGCTTCCTGGCGGGATGCGAGTTCCTGGTGCTTTTCTGCCAGGTCGTCCAGACGATGGCGGATTTGGGTGTGGAGAATGCTTCGGTTCATACTGAATAGGTGCAAGTTAGGTGGAATGAAGGAGTTAAAAGTCATACCCTCTACGTTCAAAACGAACAAATGTTGTTGAAATTGAATCGTTTTTTGAGCCGTTATGGCGGTTCATCTTCGCAACTAACCTCAAAACCCTTAGTTTAGCGGTTGAAAATGTTTTTGGAAAATCTAAAAAAATCAGAGCCCAGAAAGGGCCATGTGGAGGTGATCTGCGGTTGCATGTTTTCCGGAAAAACGGAAGAACTGATCCGTCGACTCAAGCGTGCCAAAATCGCCCGGCAAAAGGTGGAGATTTTCAAGCCCAAAGTGGATGTTCGTTATGATGATGTGAATGTTGTTTCACACGATTCCAATTTCATTCCTAGTACCCCGGTCGACTCTGCTGCTCAAATCATGTTGATGGCAAGCGAAGTGGAAGTGATTGGTATCGAT
>JBJSZR010000544.1:0-1191 GCA_046090385.1 Bacteroidota bacterium | reverse complement strand
CCTTAATTTCCCTAATCCGGACACTTATGGGATGATGCTTTATACGAAAGTGCATGTCGATACTGCCAATTCAACACCGGTATTTTTGAATCCTCCGATTCCTATTGCACAGTTAGGAGTTCCATTCACATTCAACTCTCTTCCGTTTGATACAGATGGAGACTCGTTGGCTTGGCGTATGGAGATCCCTTTGAATATGGCTACATCTGGAAGCGGATATCTCCTGGATACCATCATGGGATATGTTGATCCTTCAAGCGATACCAGCATGCCTTTCACACTCAATTCTGCTACCAGTGAAATATCATTCCTTCCCAACCTTCAGGGGCATTTCGTAGTCTCCTTGGCCGTTGATGAATTCAGAGGCGGACAGAAAATCGGCGAGATCCGCCGTGACATGCAGATAATTGTTGTAGGCTCCAGCAATTCTCCAAGACTCTTCAACTACACCTGCAATGTAGCTCCGACACAGAACCGAACCATCGCATTCGCACCTAACACCACGATGCATCTTTCACTGAATGTATCCGACCCTGTGGACAATGACGCCTTGAACATAAATGCAGCCGGAAGCGCATTCATGAACGCTAACCCTCCAGTATTCACAACCTCTGCAGGTGCTAATGGCGCAGTCAATGCCGACTTGATTTGGACTCCTACCCTGACTGAGGAAAGTGCCATTCCATATATCACATCCTTCCGAATTGGAGAATCGCATGGTGGTATCACCTTCTACCGTGATGAGACCTTCCAACTGATCGTCAATCGCTCAGTGGGCATCGACGACCCTCAGAACTTTACTAACGTCAACTGGTCGTTGCAAGAGGGCTTGCTCATTGGAAAAGCCGAAGTGAGAAATCCAGGATCTGTGGAGATAGAACTTCTATCTGTCAATGGTCAATCCATCCGCCGTTATGATGAAGGTTCCATCCAGCCTGGCAATCATTCATTCGCCCTAGGCACCGGCTTTCTGGAACATGGAATCTATCTGGTCAGAATGCGGATCGGAAACGAACAAGTATCCACAACGAAAGTCATTTATTGACAGCACGAAATGAACTGCACATCAAGCCCGGTTACTGCCGGGCTTTTTTATTTCAATAAAATATGTCTTAACCCGCCCAACCCTCGCGATCAAGGCTACGGTATTGGATAGCCTCCGCAACGTGATGCACCTGGATTTTTTCTGAC
>JBJSZR010000543.1:0-3148 GCA_046090385.1 Bacteroidota bacterium | reverse complement strand
GTGGTGTTTTGTATCAAAAAATCTTGCCCCAGACAAATGGATGAAGCGTTGAATGAAGCATTGGGACTTGGTAAAATAAAAACCGGATGTACAGCGGTGTCCTTACAGCCGAAGTTATTTGTTATGATTAAAGATGCATTCACAGTATCTGGGTATGAAAAAGAAACCGAAGGTCCTTGCTGATTGGATGTCGAAGGAGAGCCGCCGGGAAATGTCCACTGAAAAGAAGTGATCTGCTCGACGTTTGAAATCAGTGATGTATTTGAAAAAACAGCTGAAGTACCCGCACAAAATCGTGGCACAGAAAAATCGGCGAATGGTTTCGGATTTACTATGACATTTCCAACCGCCGTATCCCTGCAACCACTACTGGACGTAACGATAAGAGTAGCAATGAAGGTGTCAGGCACCACGAAATTGAAAGTCGGAATCCGTTGATTTGTATTGGTCGGGAGTCCTCCGGGGATACTCCACGCATAAGCCAATGTGTCAGTGAGTGAGGAAGTATAAGATGTGTTTGTAAGTTGAACTGACTGCCCGAGGCAGACAGGCTGTGAAGTGAATGAAGCTACAGGATTAGGATAAACATTGACGGTTCTTCGAAGCGTGTCTTTACAGCCTCTGGTTGAAGTGACCACAAGTGAAACCAGTGATTGACCGGGTGTAGGGTAAAAGACGGCAGGATTGAACGCCGTAGATGTCGAAGGTGTTCCGCCTGGAAAAGTCCATTGATAAGTAGAAATGGTATCGCCCTGTGAAACAGATGAAGTATTATTGAAAATTACGCTACCTCCTGAACAAACATCATTGGCAGCAAATGATGCTACCGGCTCTTGAGGCACATTTACGACATATTGCATAGTATCTCTGCAACCCGGCGAATAGGTTCCGGAAATAAGTGTCACAGTATGATTCCCGGGAGAAAAGGTCACAGTTCCTGGATTTGAGGTATCCGATACAGCGGGGGAACCGCCAGGAAAATTCCATGACCAGAAAGAAATGGGATCTTCAGCAGATGGAGAAAAACTGTTTGCCTGGAAAAGTGCTGCGCCACACGATGTTTGGAAGGTAAAATCCGTAGTCACAGTGAAATGCTGCGGCACATAGCGAGCATACCAATTACAACCGGATGGGGTGATGACTTTGACGGTGAATGTATCTCCATTCTGTGCAAAGGGTGTGATGATCTGACCATACCCTACCGGTACAGGATTGTTATTCAAATACCACTCGTATGAGTAGGTATTGAGCGTATCAGGCGAAGCAGGAGCCAACAAAGTGTCGGGAGCATTCGTGTAACAGTCCGGTTTTATGACAGCAGATTGTGAACCGCATGCAAAATCCCAGTATGACTGAGCGAAGTGTCCACCGAGTTGACAATCAGCATTGGTGATGACCACCGTGAGCGTCTGTCCGATATATGAGGACAGATTGACACCTTCAACCGTCCAAGGTTTGTACAATGCAGTATCTCTTAAGAAAGTACCGCCACCACCATTTGACCCAAGCCTCGGTGTGTTGCAGGTATATTGTCCCGGAAAAGATTCACTTGCGATATATCGCTGGTAAGCACAAGGCAAGGTATCTCCGTTGGCATCCAAGATCATGAACTCCACGTAGGGCATCGATTTCAAGGTGTGAGTATTATCACCCGGATTCTCCATGACAAATGCATATGCGTAAACGAAATTGGTATCCAAAACCCCCACATTGAAACAATAGGTCAACCGCTCTGCACACCCTGCAGCGAATTGACTTTGCTGGTTGAAACAACCTCCTCCGGCGCCATCATTCTGCCGCTCTCCCAGAAAAATACTGCTGGATCCGAAGCCAGGAGGAGCTACTAATGTTATCGGAGGATCTCCCGGGTTCACACCGGGAGTTAGCGGATCGATTCCAAAACCTGTAGTGAGGGTGAATCGTGGAATTGCAGGTGCAACGATAGGGGCAAGTTGTAAACCAAGTGAATCGAAATTAGGACCTTCTTCAGCCTGCCACACATCCCAGCCATTCTCTGCACCCATATCACGGCATGAACCACACACATTATTGGATACACTGGCTGTACGATGCCATCTTACAAGGCGCCCTTGCTCTTCAAGCTGCTTGTTTTGCTCTATGATGGTTTTGTAGGTTGCAGGAGGTATGATTGCATTTCTGGCAGGTTCCTTTTGAAAATGAACAGAAGGTTGGGCAACAGAGAACTCCGCATAAAATAAAGTCAGGTATCCTGAAAACAGAACCCTCACGAAAAAAAGGCGAGTATGTGAATGCACCTTCAAGTGGTCCGGATGATATCAACAGCGACAATATTCGACCAATTAACCGACGTCTCAAAAAAATGACGATTAACGGTAGCAGAATTCATTAATATGGACAAAAAAGGCTGAAATCACTCCGTTTAACGCACCAGAAAACGGCAGACAAAATGAAGCACTTCGCCAGTTAGGGCGATTTCAGGCTTATTCAATCACCAGCCTGACGGAACGTTCGCCGGAGCTTGTTGAATAAAGGCGGACAAGATAGATGCCAGGGGCCCATTTTCCGGCTGGCAGTTGAATGCTATTATACCCGGATGATACGGAGATGCCTTCTTCCAAGTAAACCTTTGACCCCAGACGATCAAATACTTCCAGAGTGGATCTGTCATCGATGCCGGATGAGAACCTCAACGTAGCATGATCAGACGCTGGGTTAGGATAAGCAATCAATTCATCTGAAAATGTCTCAGTTGATGACTGACGGCATGTAGCATCGATATAAATGGTGATACGGTAAGGCTGACTGGCAGCACATTCGTTGATCGAATTTACCTGCAGACTGGATGAAGGAGCTGTAGATGTGAGGAAATTCAAAACACAGGCGGAACCATAGGGAGTTAATCCGGTACCGTTGTTTACAAACCATCCGTAATCGATTGCACCATTGACGATGGATACACCATAGACAGCAAATGAATTGGATTTACAAACATTGGTAGGTCCATTTATAACAGTAGGAACAGGTGGGGCCTGCGTTGTGAAAAGACAGCGGTAAGTTCCGGTGCCGCACCCGTTTACTCCTGCAACACATACTGAACCTGTCGTATAACTTGGATCGATATCCACATTGATATAGGTGCCTCCATTGAAGGTGATGGTCATACCTG
>JBJSZR010000542.1:0-1395 GCA_046090385.1 Bacteroidota bacterium | reverse complement strand
CCTTCTTGACAATAGCACCGGAAAGTGATTTGGTCGAATTGATCACCACTCAAGAGCAACGTAGCATCGTGCGAGAATATGTCGAAGTTGCTAAAAACAAGACCGAACGCGAGAGACAAGCTACAAAACAGGTTACAGGTTGTTTCACCGGCGCGTACGCGCTACATCCATTCACCGGAAAAAAGATTCCAGTCTGGGTGGGTGAATATGTGTTGGCCGGTTACGGCACTGGAGCGGTCATGGCAGTTCCTGCACATGATTCTCGCGACCATGCATTTGCTTTGAAATTCGCTTTGCCCGTCATGCCAGTGGTTCAGGCTCCAGCTGACTGGGATTATGATAAGCAGAGTTACGATGCCAAAGAAGGCCGTTGCTTCAATTCCGATTTTCTTAATGGACTCGAAGTGAAAGATGCGGTCAGCCGTATGATTCAGGAAGTGGAGGTAAAAGGATTTGGAAAAGGCAAAGTCAATTTCCGTCTACGGGATGCAGCCTTCGGTCGTCAGCGGTATTGGGGTGAACCTATTCCTATTTATTACGAGAGTGGTATTCCCAAACCACTACCTGAAAACGAATTACCCTTGATTCTTCCCGAGGTTGATAAATTCTTGCCTACTGAAACCGGTGAACCTCCTCTTGCGCGAGCGAAGGATTGGAATTTCAAAGGCCACCCGCTGGAGACTACCACTATGCCTGGCTGGGCTGGATCGTCCTGGTATTTTCTCCGGTATATGGATCCGACCAATGATCAATTCTTCGCTTCCCGCGAGGCAGTTGATTACTGGGGCGATGTGGATTTATACATTGGAGGTTCCGAGCATGCCACCGGACATCTGTTATATGTCAGATTTTGGACTAAGGTCCTGTATGACCTTGGTTTTGTTCCCGTAAAAGAACCGGCGTTCAGGTTGGTGAATCAGGGCATGATTCAGGGACGCTCCAATTTCGTTTATCGCATAAAGGATACCAACAAGTTCGTTTCCTTCAATCTGAAAGACGGATACGAAACAACCGCTTTGCACGTCGATGTCAATATCGTTGATAACGATATTCTTGAAATTGAAAAATTCCGTTCGTGGCGAAAAGAATATGCGGATGCCGAATTCATACTTGAACAAGGCAAATATGTTTGTGGTGCGGAGATTGAAAAAATGTCAAAGTCCAAGTGGAATGTCGTCAATCCTGACGATATGATCGATCGCTACGGTTCGGACTGCTTCCGTCTGTATGAGATGTTCCTTGGGCCGATAGAATTGTCGAAGCCCTGGAACACGAGTGGTATTACAGGCACCTCTGGCTTCCTGCGTAAATTCTGGCGACTTTTCCATCAAGGAGGATCATTCCATGTCGATGAAGGGAATCCCGAAAAGCAGGAACTGAAATCTCTGCACAAGC
>JBJSZR010000541.1:0-2544 GCA_046090385.1 Bacteroidota bacterium | reverse complement strand
GGGCACACGCCATTTCGCACCTAGCTTGAATTTGATGAAAAATCATCGTCATCGTGAGGACCACGACAGATTTTGTCATGGTATCACTTTTCATACCTATGCGGAGCGAAACAAACGCATATTGAAGAAAACCCATTGGTTTCGAATGCGCACAGAGGAAAAAATCCTGACTCCCCAAGCGGAGGAAGATATCGAAGAGGCGGTGTGGATGAGTGAGGAGCAGGTCCGAACACGTGTATTCACTGATACATACAGGTCGGTTTCAGACCTGCTTGAAAAGTACTATTCAGAAAATTGACAATCAGGGTTCTACTGCGGGAGGAACGAATGCAGAAATGTCACCTTGATACAGCAGGATGTCCCGGACAATGGTTGAAGAGATGTGAGAGAGCGACGGGTCAGCTACAACGAAGATGGTTTCGACGGATGACTCCATGGCACGATTCATCTGTGCAATGGCACGCTCGAACTCATAGTCCGCGGAGGTACGAAGTCCTCGGAGGATGAAACGTGCGCCGATCTCCTTACAAAAGTTGACCGTCAGTCCGCTATACCTCATCACGTTCACCTGCGAATCGCTTTCAAAAGTCTTCCGGATGAAATGCTCTCTTCTTTCTTGGGAAAAATAATAGTGTTTGTTGGAGTTGTAGCCGATGCCGACTACGATTTCATCAAAGAGGGGAAGGCATCTTCTGACGATACTTTCATGTCCTTTCGTTATCGGATCGAATGATCCCGGAAATACCGCGATTCTCTTTTCCATGCTCGGCTAAGTTAGTGAGTTATCGAATGTTTGTGATACTTTCCGGTTTGAAAAATGTGAAGGAACAATTTCCATATCGCCGGGTCTCTCCACGTTCTCGCCATTGGGAGTCCTCCATTGATGGGTGCTCCAGTATGAGCATGCCGTTTTCTTTCACCCACCCGTTTTCCAGCACTGCTTTTACCAGATCCTCACGGTTTTCCAGGTCAAATGGCGGGTCGGCAAACACGATATCATATTGCCTTGACGGTTGCCCAAGGAATTTGAATACGTCCGCCTTGTATGTCTCGATGGCCCTCATGCCGAATTCTTTGGCAGTATCTCTGATAAACTTGACGCACCCTGGGTAGCGGTCGACTGCCGTGACATGTCTTGCGCCACGCGACGCGAATTCGAATGTGATGCCACCTGCTCCTGCAAAAAGATCAAGTACATCTATCTCTTCGAAATCCACGCGATTGTTCAGGATATTGAACAGACCGGACTTTGCGTAGTCGGTGGTTGGTCGTACCGGCAGTGAACCTGGAGCCTGTACTACACGTCCTTTGTGGGTGCCGGCGATTATGCGCAAAGCTCTAAGGAAACTACAGGAAGAAGATTCGATGCAGGAATCTGCTCGATACTTCGGCTGAGAGAAGCAAATCCGATGCGATCAAGTGAGCAGATGTCGGGCAGATATGGTTGCAGTCGTGCACGTAATTGTTCGCAGTTGAAAAACGTACCATTCAAAGAACATGGTGTCAATTGCAGGTCCACATCAAGCTCATTCAGGGCATTCAGCACGTAGTAGGTGGACTCTTCTGCATCCTTTGTTTGGTAACTGTTTGCAAAAAGCAATTTTTTCCCTTGCGAAACGATCGCTGTGGTGAGCTCCGGGTGTGCGATGATCTGTACTGTCGTCTCCTTGCTGGATGCACCTAAAAGCGACTGGAATTCGAGAGCGGGTATAAGTGCATGAGTGATGCTGGCGCCAGGAAAAGTTTGCAGCATCAAAGACTGAAGTTCGGGCTGGATACCGAAAACGAGTCGGATGTCATAACCATTAACTTTGTTACTACCTGCTATGAGATCATTGCGGGTGACAGCGAAGTTCAAGACTGATTGTTCGTCTCCCGGTCTGTAGAGAGAGGAGGGCAGCAAGGTTGCGTAATTGTTAGCGATGCAAATCGTAGTGTTTTTGAAATGGCCGCTTTTTATGATCAAGCTGTTTTCGATACAACTCCTGAACTGATCGGGTAATGAGGAGAAAGTCCTTGATAAAGCCAGTACACATTCTGCCGCCAGGTATTTTTTTGTGCTTCGCTCCCTTAGTGCAAGAGTCATTGCACCAACCGTGAAATGGATATACAGTTCACAAGTACCCGCTCCTCCGGTATCGATGGAGGCATCGGCTGTAAAGAAACCTTTCGGTGACTCCAGACTGAGAAGAGGTGGCACGTTTTTCACGGATATAAAACTACGAAATTGCGGACGTAAACCCTTTCACGGGTACTGGATGCGTCTAATTTTGGTAATTTCGTGAATTATGGAATTCGAACCTGTATTGAGTGGTATTACTTTCGGACTTGCACTTGCTTTCATGCTGGGTCCGGTTTTTTTCACCCTTTTGCAAACAAGTATCCAAGAAGGAGTCAAAGCAGGATTGCATTTCGCCTTCGGAGTTTTTTTGAGTGATGCCGCTCTGATATTCGTATGCTATACGTTTGCTGACCAGTTGGATCTTCTGAACGAGCATTCAGAAAAATTATCAATCATCGGCGGTACGGTGTTGGTAGGATTCG
>JBJSZR010000540.1:0-3227 GCA_046090385.1 Bacteroidota bacterium | reverse complement strand
TGTGGGTAATAGGATTTTGTTCGGTGGGGCACGAAACATCGATTTCAAAAAGGAAGCTACAGATGAATTCGGGATCACAGTCAAGATTCAAGACAAACTGGACGAATTCCTTAAAATGCATATCCTGCCGAATACGACTTTCAAGGTTGATATGAGATGGAGTGGCATCATGGGCATAGGAGACGGTAAGCATCCCATAATACGAAAGCTGTCTGACAGGACGTGGTGCTCTGTGCGTATGGGAGGAATGGGAGTTGCAATAGGAACCACTGCGGGAAAAGAGTTGGCAGAGCTGTATTTATCGACCCGCTAACCCCATTATTCACAATTCATTCATGATAAGAACCGATACAAGGAAGAAGAGGTTTGATGAATAGAGTATTTTTGCACTTACATCCGATTTTCCTTGAGTAATAGGCAAACTATACGGCTTATAATCCTTTTCATCGCATCGGCGACGTTCACGGCATGTAATCCCTACCGGTCGATCAAGGAAGGCCATGTGCTGAAGAAATACACAATCGAAATAGATACGATACAGGAACTGAAAGAGCCCTTGGGCGAATTGGTCAAACAAAAACCAAATCGTCGTATTCTGGGCTTGTTCTATCCGTATGTCTGGTTTTATCAAAAAGGAAACAAGGGAAAAGAGAACGGTTTCAAAAAATGGCTAAAAGAAATCGGTGAGGCTCCAGCCGTTCTCGACAGCAACTTGACAGATCGTACAACCAGGCAGTTAAAACTTTACATGAACAAGCACGGTTATTTCCGTGCGAAAGTCAGCGACACTACGATCACTGACAAACGGTTTGCGACAGTGATTTACCGTATCCGATCAGGAACGCCTCACAAGATCGGCCAAGTGGCTTACATAACCAAGGACACCGTGCTGGAGAAAGAACTTGTTTCAATACAGAAAAACTCCAGCATCCACACAAGCGACATTTTCGATGAGGAAGTCCTGGACAATGAACGGGAAAGAATCACAACTTTCTTGAAAGACAAAGGCTACTTCACTTTCAACAAGAATTTCGTGACCTATAATGTTGACACTTCCAATTTCAAGGCCGACATAACAGTCAATCTGAGAAGACTTAATGAAAGTCTCATATTAAAGAACCTTGCTCCTCCAGAATACCATAATATTTTCAGGATCCGAAATATCAATATCCAGTCTGATTTCAATCCTAAATATCCAGCAGATTCCTTTCCCGCTTACTCCAACGTTTTCAAGGAAATAACATTCCTCACCTATAACGGCAAATCACGAGTCCATCCGCATACGATCCATGATTGTATTTTCATCAATACAGGAGACAAATTCGATCAAAGTCAGGTGAGTTACAGCTATCAACGACTTCAAAACCTGAATGTCTTCAATTATATCAACTTCGATTTCAAGGAGGTCAATAGGGATTCATCTCAGAACGAATTCCTGCTCGACGTAGATCTTCTGATGTCGCAGATGGCACGGCAGGATTTCACTATCGAAGGCGATGCAACCAACACGGGTGGCAACCTGGGACTTGCAGGATCATTCGGCTATAGGAATAAGAACCTATTCGGGGGAGCGGAGACGTTTGAATTCAAGATCAAAGGAGGTGTGCAATCACTTCCTAATTTCACCGATTCAACCGTACAGAAGAACTTTTTCTTCTTCAATACATTTCAGTTCGGACCTGAACTCAAACTTCAGTTTAAAAAATTCCTTGTTCCGGGTTTCCTGAAATTGTCTTCAGATGTCCGAAGAATGAATCCCAAAACCTTGCTCACGGCCGGATATGATCTTCAAGACCGACCCGATTACCGGAGATCCATCCTTAAACTCGCTTTCGGATACACTTGGAGCAAAAACATCCGAAAGAGCTTCGCTTTTACGCCTATAGACATCAATTCGGTATATGTTAACAAATCAACATCCTTTCAGGCGCAACTTGATTCACTGAAGGACCCTAAACTCCAGTACAGCTATGATACCCACCTGATCACCTCGATGCATTTCACCTATGTATATTCCAACCAACGAGGCCCCACCAGCAGTTTCTTTTACTCCCGCTTCAACTTCGAGTCATCAGGACTGCTGATGAACGGAGCTGCCAAGGTTTTCAATTTCCAAAAGGATGCGAACGGCCTATACCGTTTCGTAGGCATACCGTATTCCCAGTATATCAAACCTGAGGTGGATATGAGTTACCATCAGGCCATCAATCGAAACAATATTCTTGTTTATCGTCTTAATACCGGTTTCGGAATACCATACTTTAATTCAAAAGCGTTGCCATTCGAAAAAAGCTTTTTTGCAGGCGGTGCGAACAGTATGCGCGCATGGGTAGCTTACACACTTGGCCCAGGAGGTTATATAAACAGGCAGGATATCGAACAAAGTGGTGATTTGAAACTTGAAGCGAACCTTGAATACCGCACCACGTTATTGAAATTCGCGGGAAGCAGCACCATTGAAAGTGCACTATTCACCGACATTGGAAATATCTGGACGCTTAACGAGGACCCCAACAGACCGGATGCGCAATTCAAAGCAGATACCTTCTTGAAGCAACTAGGAATCGGCAGTGGCTTCGGCCTCCGCTTCAATTTCAGCTTCTTCATCATGCGTCTCGATCTTGCGGTGAAGATGCTCGATCCCGGCCTGGAGTACACCAGCAAATGGGTATACCCAAGTCAGAAATTCGTCATTGGAGATATAACGCCAAATCTTGCCATCGGCTATCCTTTTTGACAATACAATGCCGTGTAATCCAGCGGTTTCTGTTTTCCGAATTCTATCTTAGTTTTGCAATCTTGAAACAGTACTAAAGCATGCCCACTCAGACCATACAAGAATTGCTCGGCCCTGCTGCCGAGAGCCTCTTGAAACACGCTTGCAAAGGAATCACCAAAGACCGACTGCATCTGCCGGGCAATGATTTCGTCGATCGTGTTTTTTCGCCTAGTAATCGCAGCAACCAGACCATACACAGCATCTCATCGCTCTATGAGCATGGTCGGTTGAGCGGCACGGGTTACCTGTCCATATTGCCGATCGATCAAGGTATCGAACATTCTGCGGGTGCATCATTTGCACCAAATCCTGACTATTTCGACCCGGAGAACATACTGAAGTTGGCGATTGAAGGGGGTTGTAATGCTGTTGCCTCCACCTTTGGAGTACTTTCGATGGTTTCAAGAAAATACGCACACAAGATCCCATTCATAGTAAAAATCAACCA
>JBJSZR010000539.1:0-7584 GCA_046090385.1 Bacteroidota bacterium | reverse complement strand
TCAAAGTTGCCGCCAAACAAGCGCCCAAGCGGGAAGACCGTATCCGATTCCTTTTCATTTTGGCACAGTTTAATCAACAGGAAGGTCATTTTCCTGAAGCGTTCCGTATATATACCAAGGTCATCAAGATGAACCCGAAGTACGAGATGGACTTCAACAGCCGTATCAACCGTGCGCGTTGCTTCGACGCCACCAGTGGCAGCGGGGAAGAGGTGAAGCGCGAGCTCGATCGTCTTCGGAAAGACCCTAAGAATTCGGACTTCCTCGATCAGATCTATTTCGCCATGGCTGGTATCGCTAAACGCGAGGGGCACGCGGAGGAAGAGATCGAATTGCTGAACAAATCCATCAGGTCCAGTACCAATAACAAAAACCAGAAAGCACTGGCCTATCTGGAGTTGGCCAAGATCGAGTTTGAAAAGCCCGAGTACAAGACCGCTCAGTTGTACTATGACAGCACTGTTGCCAACATATCCGACGATTATCCCGATTATCAGGAGATCTTGCAACGCAGGAACAGTCTGACCAAGCTGGTGAAATACCTCAATACCATTGCCAAAGAAGACAGCCTTCAGAACCTATCACGGATGACACCTCAGGAGCAGGCAAAAGTGGCGGAAGCCAAGATCAAACAACGCGAGGAGGATGCACGTAAGAAAAAAGAACTGGAGGCGGCACAGGAACAACAGTCCAACCAGATTTTTTCAAACGACAAACAGAATCAAGTCAATCAGTTCAACAACCAGTCGGGTTCCAATTGGTACTTCTACAATGCTCAAGCCGTCAGCTTCGGTTTCAATGAATTCGTAAAGCGTTTTGGCAACCGTAAACTGGAAGACAACTGGCGTCGAAGCAACAAACAGACACTAGCTCCTCAAGCCGAGGAAACAGAGGAAAAAGAAGATACGGCAGCAACGGGCAAGAAAGTCGAAGTAAAAGCGGATCCGGAAGCCCAGAAGCAGGAGCTACTCAAAAACATTCCTTCCACGCCGGAGGCTATTGATAAATCGACGGCCAAGATCATCGACGCATATTACAATGCGGCCATGTTGTACAGGGAGCAGCTGTACGATATACCCAGCTCTGTAAAGATGTTCGAGGAATTGATTTCGCGATTCCCCAAGTGCAAGTATGAAGTGCAGTCTTATTACCAGTTGTATCGGATGTTCGAGAAGACCGGTAATACGGCCAAGATGGAGCAGTACAAGAACAAGATCTTGAACGAATATCCCTCCACCGACTATGCAGAGATACTGCGTAATCCTGATTACCTCAACCAAATGGCCGGACGTAAAACAGAGTTGGAGGTGTTTTATGAGGAGACCTACCGCAAATATCTCAATGCAGAGTACGCTACCGTCATTCAGAGGAGAAACCAGGCGCTCAGCCGGTTCCCTGAAAATTCATTTCAGCCTCAGTTCGATTTGCTAAGGGCACTTAGCGTCGGGCGCACTCAACCGCTTCCTCAATTCGAAGCATCTTTACAGGAAGTCGTGCGGATGTATCCTGAGCATCCGGTAAAAGATGAAGCCCAGAACATTCTTGATTACATCAAAGGCAATCAGGGGAAAATACCGGACACTGCGGCCGCTCCCGATGTGCAACCTGTAAAGCGCAATTACAATTACCTGCCTGATACGGCACACTTCGTGGTCATCGTTTTTCAGAGCATCGGCGGTGCATTGGACGGAGGCAAGCTGAAGACCAAACTTTCTGATTTCAACAATAACAACTATTCCACCAAGTCCTTATCGATGCAGGAGTTCATGCTGGATCATCGGTTCAAGATTTTTGTCATTAAGACCTTCCAAAACAAGCAGGATGCGATGGCCTACCATTCCCATTTGTTCGACAATGACGATGTCTACGGCAATGTGAGCCCCGAGAATTACAAGCAATTTGCCATTTCCGCCAATAATCTGCCGGAATTGTTCAAACAGAAGGCTACCGCGGAATACGAGAATTTTTTCCGGTCATTCTACAAATAGGCGGGTCTGGTTTTTTAGTATCAGGAATTGTCCTATATTTGTTTTAAGCCTCGAAAATCACCCTGATTTCGAGGCGTTTAAATTTTAAGTACCATGTTCAAACCAGGCAAAAACAACACTTTGGAGACCAAATCCAACGATGGGGCTACGTCTTCTTCCATTAACCTGATCGGTGCGGGCACCGTTATTGAAGGTGATGTACGTTCAGCAGGTGATATCCGTATCGACGGAAAAGTCCTTGGCCATGTTCAGTCAAAGGCAAAGGTCGTGGTAGGCGCTACCGGTCTGATAGAAGGCGATATCAATAGTCAGAATGCCGATCTTTCCGGTACCGTGAAGGGAAAACTCACCATTTCAGAACTCACATTCTTGAAATCGACCGCCCGCATCATGGGTGATATCGTAACAGGAAAGTTGGTTGTAGAAGTAGGTGCTTCTTTCACCGGTTCCTGCAACATGGGTCCCGTGATCAAAGACATCAAGGATGTCGAACCCGCAGCCACAACACCCAAAGAGCGCTCAGCCGTCTGATCGTTCCGTACTCAAGTATGCCACCATGGGCACCCAAATGCTCGTGATCATGCTTGCTTTCACTTTCGGTGGCTATCAAATTGATCATTACTTGGGGTATAAGGTTCCCGTCTTTACGGTTTCACTCAGCCTTCTGGGTATTTTTTCCGCACTTTATCTCACGTTGAAAGACCTTCTGCATACCGGGAAAAAGAAGTGAAATCTGTCACAAATCAAAGCATGTTTCGATTCATTGTATTTTATTCGTTTTACACACTGGTGGTCGGTGCAGTTTTTCATTTTTTCCTTTCACGATCGGGTTATGACGGTTCCAATTTCGTGGCACCATCCAGCTTTTATTTTTATGTCTTGAATCTGGCTTTTCATGCCGGATTGGTACGGGCATCCGCCGGGCGACCAGCGGTGTTTGTCCGCTATTACATGGGAGCTACTACCATCAAGCTGTTTCTTCATCTTGGAGTCATCGTGTTTTTTGCTCTTTTGAAAAACAGCGAGCTTATGCCTTTCGCTATCGTTTTTCTACTGCTTTATCTTGCTCACACCGGATATGAGGCAGCTGCAGCATTCCGTAAAATGAGGGAGTCAGCCTGAGCATTGCAAATCCCTTGTTTTCAACACAATAGCCGTTTATTGTAAAGGCATCAACAATACATGTTCAAAAGGCATGTGGATACGTTGGGTCATTGCTTCGGAATGACTACTTTTGCGCTCGCTTTTGAAATCCTGTTTTTAATCCAGATGCCACAAAGCTCTCACAATAATATGATTAAGCCATTCGCGCGAATCCTGATAGCAATTCTGATTTTAGGAAATGCTTTTATTGTTCGCGCTGAAGAGGAGAATAAAGAAGGCTTCGATGCCGGAAAGATGATTGTCGAGCACATTTCCGATGCGCACGATTGGCATCTCTGGGGCGAAGGTCATCATGCTGTTTCCGTTCCTCTTCCAGTTATCGTGTATAATAAGGATCGTGGCATCGCCATGTTCCTTTCCAGTCATTTCCATCATGGTGACATGGCTCACAATGGATATAAGTTGGAAGAAGGAAAGGTCGTTGCGGTGAATGAGATGGGTGACCTTCCTGTCGATGCTACAACGGTGAGTGAAGAACTGACAGCGGTCACTTATGATTTCTCCATGACGAAAAATGTCGTGGCGATGTTGTTCAGTATCGCATTGTTGCTTTGGATTTTTCTCTCGGTTGCAGCGGCCTATCGCCGCAATCCCGGACAGGCGCCGAAAGGCATGCAGTCACTTGTGGAGCCATTGATCGTATTCGTTCGCGATGAAATCGCAAAGCCCAGCATCGGACCCAAGTACATGAAATACATGCCGTATTTGCTGACGGTATTTTTCTTCATTTGGATAAACAATCTGCTCGGACTTGTTCCGATCATTCCCGGTGGCGCGAATGTGACAGGGAATATCGCTGTCACGATGACATTGGCACTGATCACCTTCATTATCACCACCGTCAGCGCAAACAAGAATTATTGGCAACACATATTCGCGATGCCCGGTGTGCCTGTAGGTGTGCTTGTGCTTCTGACCCCGATCGAATTGCTGGGTGTTTTCCTTCGTCCGTTCGTATTGATGATCCGACTTTTCGCAAACATCACGGCAGGCCACATCATTGCCTTATCCTTCTTCAGTCTCATCTTCATCTTCGGACAGATGAGCACCGGACTCGGTCTTGGAGTCTCTGTCTTTTCCGTAGCATTCGTCATCTTCATGAGTCTGTTGGAATTACTGGTTGCGTTCCTTCAGGCCTTTGTATTCACGCTCCTGTCTGCCATCTATTTTGGTTCGGCGGTCGAAGAGCATCATCACGATGACCATCACTGATCAGAATACCAATTAACCCTTAATATCTATACAACATGTTATCATCAGTTCTTCTTGAAGCAGGTAATCTCGGACTCGGCTATGGTGTAGCAGCGTTGGGTGCCGGCCTCGCCGCTCTCGGTGCAGGCGTCGGTATCGGACGTATCGGTGGCTCCGCATTGGAATCCATCGCTCGCCAGCCCGAAGCATCCGGAGACATCCGCGCGAACATGATTCTTACCGCCGCTCTCGTCGAAGGCGCTGCCTTCTTCGCGATGGTCGTCGGTCTGCTTGTCGTGTTCAAGTGATCCTGCAAGTGTCATCGGAGCGGCGGTTGGCCGTTCCGATGGCCTTGATTCTTGACTGAATGATCCTAAAAAAAATCAGCTATGGAACTCATAAAACCCTCGATCGGCCTTATCTTCTGGATGTCGGTGTCTTTTCTTTCACTGCTTTTCATTTTGAAAAAGTTCGCGTGGAAGCCCATCCTCAATATGCTTCACGAGCGTGAGCAGAACATCGCCGAGGCGCTCAACACAGCAAAAAAAGCGCGTGAAGAAATGGCCGCTTTGAAGGCCGACAACGAGCGTCTGCTCAACGAAGCACGCATTGAGCGTGACCGCATGTTGAAGGAAGCACGCGATACCAAGGATGCAATCATCGCTGAAGCCAAGAACAAGGCGCAACAAGAAGCGAACAAGATCATGGCCCAAACCCGTGAAACAATACTTACAGAGAAGAATGCGGCATTGACCGAGTTGAAAAACCAGGTTGCAGGCATGTCCATCTCCATCGCTGAGAAAATCCTTCGTGCCGAACTGAGCAACGACGACAAACAAAAAGCCCTTGTGCAGAATCTGCTCAAGGATGTGAATATGAATTGATACGCTGAGTGTAAAGCGCCCACATCATGGTAGAAACCAAAGTCGCCAAACGTTATGCCAAGTCATTGATCGATCTGGCCCGTGAACAAGGAGTGATCGATACGGTGAACAAGGATATGACCATGCTTGTATCCGTTTGTGATGCAAGCCATGACTTGGTGTTGATGCTCGGCAACCCCATCATCAATGCAGACCGTAAACTGGCGGTATTGAATGCGGTTTTCGGCCCCCACGTTTCAAAGTTGTCATCCGCATTCTTCGATATCATCACCCGCAAAGGACGTGAGAGTCACCTTGTGGCTATTGCGAAGGAATTCGTTTCCCAATACAAGAAATCCAAAGGCATCGAAACGGCTGTCGTCACCACTGCAACAGGACTGGATGACAAATTGCGGTCAGAAGTACTCCGTATCGTTCGTGAAGGAATGAAGACGGAAGTCGAACTGGTTGAGAAGACTGATAAAGGCCTTATCGGAGGATTCGTTCTTCGCGTAGGGGATAAGCAATACGACGCCAGTGTCTCTTCCGAACTGCGTAAGCTGACTCGCGACTTCAGCTCCAACCCTTACATCAGAAAGAACTGATACGTCAACGACAGATCATACATAGCATAACAACGAAAACACCATAACATCATGGCAGAAGTAAGACCCGACGAAGTATCCGCTATACTCCGTCAACAATTGGCCGGATTCAAGACCGAAAAAGAACTTGAAGAAGTGGGAACCGTGCTCCAGGTAGGTGACGGTATTGCACGCATCTATGGCCTTAACCGTGTACAATCCGGTGAACTCATCGAATTCGAAAACGGACTGCGTGGCGTAGTATTGAACCTTGAGGAAGACAACGTAGGTGCCGTATTGCTCGGTAAGTCAACAGACATCAAAGAAGGTGATGTCGTCAAGCGCACCGGTAAGATCGCTTCCTTGAAAGTAGGCGAGGGGATGCTTGGTCGTGTCGTCGATACGATGGGCAATCCGATAGATGGAAAAGGTCCCATCACCGGTGAACTGTGCGAAATGCCCCTTGAGCGCAAAGCCCCCGGCGTAATCTATCGACAGCCTGTTAATGAGCCACTTCAGACCGGCATCAAGGCTGTTGATGCGATGATTCCGATCGGACGTGGTCAACGTGAATTGATCATCGGTGACCGTCAGACCGGTAAGACTGCTGTAGCTATCGATACCATCATCAACCAAAAGGAATTCTACGAACGCGGTGAAACCGTTTATTGCATCTACGTCGCCATAGGACAAAAAGGATCAACAGTCGCACAGATCGTGAAGACTTTGACCGATGCGGGCGCAATGCCTTATACGGTGATCGTATCTGCAACTGCCTCCGATCCTGCTCCGATGCAGTTCTTCGCTCCGATGGCGGGTGCCGCTATCGGTGAATTTTTTCGTGACACCGGCCGTCCTGCACTGATCGTGTATGATGACCTCTCCAAGCAGGCTGTCGCATATCGCGAAGTATCCCTCTTACTCCGCCGTCCTCCCGGACGTGAGGCGTATCCCGGTGACGTATTCTATCTACACTCCCGACTGCTTGAGCGTGCCGCCAAAGTCATCAATTCCGATTCCATCGCCGCTTCAATGAACGATCTTCCTGAATCTCTGAAGGGTAAAGTGAAGGGTGGAGGATCGTTGACGGCACTCCCCATCATCGAGACTCAGGCAGGTGACGTATCTGCATACATCCCCACGAACGTGATTTCCATCACCGACGGGCAGATCTTCCTCGAAGCCAACCTCTTCAATGCCGGTGTGCGTCCTGCCATCAATGTCGGTATTTCAGTATCGCGCGTAGGCGGTAATGCTCAGATCAAGTCGATGAAAAAAGTCGCAGGTACTTTGAAGCTCGACCAGGCCCAGTATCGCGAGCTCGAAGCTTTCGCCAAGTTCGGTTCCGACCTTGATGCTGCAACCAAATCGACGCTCGACAAAGGCTCCCGTAACGTGGAGATCCTCAAGCAGGGACAATATTCACCGCTCACTGTAGAGAAGCAGATCGCAATCATTTATCTCGGCACACGCAATCTGCTTCGAGATGTTCCTGTGAATAAGGTGAAGGAATTCGAAACCGAATATCTCGGCATGCTCGACGCACAACATAAGAGCGTATTAGAGACTTTACGTAAAGGTGTGATCGACGAAAGCGTGACATCGGTTCTTGAAAAAGTAGCGAAGGAATTGTCCGGTAAGTACAAAGCGTGAATACCAACTCAGAATACGATGCTGAATTCATAACAGAAGACAGATGCCTAATTTAAAAGAAGTACGGAACAGGATAAGGATATACAGCGCCACTGTTGTTGCGGAAAAGATTGGATCCAGCAACGACTCCCAGTTGATAGT
>JBJSZR010000538.1:0-583 GCA_046090385.1 Bacteroidota bacterium | reverse complement strand
CAGAAGAACATGCAGGCATGGGAAATACTACTCAGCGAATCACAGGAGAGGATGCTGGTAGTAGTGAAAAAAGGTAGAGAAGCGGATGTCAAAAAGGTTTTTGAAAAGTGGGATCTGAATTGCGTCCAGATCGGGGAAGTGACTACCGGCAACCAATTGAAGTTCTATATGGATGGAAGTCTGGTCGCAGAAGTCCCTGCCGATTCTTTGGTGTTGGGTGGTGGAGCTCCTGTTTATGAACGTGAATATTCGGTTCCATCCTATTTTTACGAGAGCAAGCGTTTCAATATCGACCATGTGGAAGAGCCCCAGGACCTTCGTGAAATAGCTTATTTCCTCTTGCAACATCCCAACATCTGCTCTCGCCGATTCGTATTTGATCAGTATGATTCGATGGTCGGGACAGTCAACATGACCACCAATGCCCCCAGCGATGCTGCAGTTGTGAACATCAAGGGTACGGATAGGGCCATTGCCCTCACGGTCGATTGTAATGGACGTTATGTGCATGCCGATCCTGAACAGGGTTGTGCAATTGCTGTAGCGGAAGCCGCACGAAACATCATATGTAGCGGAGGAGAAC
>JBJSZR010000537.1:0-3181 GCA_046090385.1 Bacteroidota bacterium | reverse complement strand
TGTCCCTGCAAATGAGATCACAGGTACGCAGCCGGGAGAGATTTTTGTGCATCGTAATATCGCCAATATGGTCGTGCACACCGACCTTAACTTGCTCAGTGTGCTCGAATATGCCGTACACCATCTCAAGGTAAAGCATGTCATCGTATGTGGTCATTATGGATGTGGCGGTGTGAAAGCCGCGATGACCCATCATAATCTGGGCATCATCAACAAGTGGTTACGTAACATCAAGGATGTCTACCGTTTTCACAGGCAGGAAATCGATGCGATTGCTGATGCCGATTTGAAAATAGACCGGATGGTGGAGTTGAATGTAGAGGAGCAAGTGATGAATCTTGCCAAGACCTCGATCATACAACGTGCATGGAAACATGAACAACGGCCCCATTTACACGGTTGGGTTTATGGTCTGGACAATGGTCTTATCAAGCCGATTTGCGAGATGCCTGCGGGAACTCATATTCAGGACATCTATGAGTATGATGACCTTTAGGATTTTTTCTATAAGTCATGACAAGGTCCGCGCACGCGGACCTTCTTGTTTAATTGAAAAAATAAACGCCCCCGATAATCTGGGGGCGTTACCACATGAAAACGAAACAAATCAATGAAGCACACTTATCTTCTTCCGGACAGTTTCCTTATCGGAGAAGATTTCGATGATATAGCTTCCTGTCGGAAGCATCGAAATGTCGATGTGGTTTCCGGACCAACCGGCATCCGTTTCATATACCTTCCGTCCGCGGAGGTCGCGCAGAACCACGCCGTTGACGTTTTCGATGCCGGTCCATTGTAAGTTCCTTATCGCAGGATTCGGATATACAATCGTGGCCGTACCGGAAGGCTGATGGATGCCGGTGGTGCCGGAGTTCACATTAACGCTATCACTCACGATAGCGAAGTATTGGTTGGTGCCGTTCGAGGTAATTCCTCGTACGCCGTTCAGATCGACATTCAGTACCGTGCGTGCAGAGACATTGTCTACGATTACTACGTCGAACACGGCGATAGTGGAGTCGATGGATTGCTCCTGACCGTCCATCCTGACAGCTACTGCTTCAACGATTCCTGCGGACCAATCGGTGCGTACCATTGTAAGCAGGTCGACTCCGGGTGTTCCCAGTTGACTGGGAATGAAGCTGAAGATGGAGGAAGACGGGTCCACAAGAATAGGATTGAATAAGAGCCTGAACGCGATTCCATACATCCGGGATGCAGGATTGGAAGCATCGCCCAGGTTCACATCTACCCTCAACTGGTCGTTCGGGCCGGCACTGTTGGTGCTTGCGATAAGATAGAGGTTGGTAGCGGTGTTTGTTGTGGTTGTCGGCGGAGCCAGACGTACGGGATGGGTCAGTCCATAGTTCTGGGAAATGGCTGTGGTGTCATTCGCGTCGATGGTGCCATCACCATTGCAATCTGCGAACTTGTAATTTACACTGCTGATGAAAGACTGAGTCCAGTCGTTGGCGGTCTGAGCGGTCCATGTAATCGATGCATTCGTCCTCACTGGACCCGTGGAGCCGTTTCCGATACCGATAGGGAGTAAGTCATACAAGTCACAACGCAAGTCATTGTTCGCGTCCCCCGGCCAAATGTTTTGGCTACACCCGCTCACGTACACGTTGTAGCAGTAGGATTGGCTTCCTGTATAAGGGCAGGAGTTGTCCCGAACATTCAAGATCAATCTGTGTGGAATCGGGCTGATCAAGGTGCCATCGACAACCATCTCTACCATTATCGAATCGTTTTGCGTTCCGAAATTGGTAATGCTCACAACGGATGCAAGGTCGCCTCCTGAAATGGTGATAAACGTGCTGTCGTTGGGGTCGATGTCCGAGGAGGTGATGGTGAATGAAAGGGTGTCACCTGCGCATGCGTATTGTGAAACCGTCGTACCAGCTGCAGTGTAGGAGAGAGATGGCAGATGGTTCGGACTGTTGACGACGGTTACCTGGAAATCACGACGGCATGAACCGATCAAAACGCCGTTTCGGTATTCTTGGACAAGAAACGCGACCACATTCACGCCCTGTTGAGCGGGTATTAGGGAGACATTTCCTGTTAATGGGTCGACTGCAATGCCGTTTGTGGTATTAATAGGATTCAATCCTGAATAGCCCGGATTATACACGCATGGCGACCCTCCAACGCCCAACGCATCTGCGAGGGTAACAACCAATGAATCATTGTCGGAGTCAGCCGCTCCTACATTTAATGTATTGAAATTATTGAGGTACAAATAGGGTACGGGATCGCTTGCGAAGTCGGGTGATGAATTGAATGGCGTGTTGAGATTGTCCAGTGTCGCTCTTAAGTACATGTACTCACCGCTAGGTTGTACGAGATTCGTTATAGTGCCATTCCGGCAACATTCCTGAACACTGAATTGCCAATCAGAACAGGGGCCTGATAGCGTGACAGTTCCTTCATAGACCCACTTTTCGATACCGTTAAGCGTTCCGCCATTGCAGGTCGTTGTAAATCCCGGGCAGGTGATGTCGAGTATTTGAGGTGATGAGGCTGTTGGTAACAAGGAAATGGTGACCAAAGAATCGCAAGAGGAACTCAAGCTGGCGATTGCACTTGTTGGAGCCGAGATGCCCATGCAGTCACGGTAAAAGGAATAGCGGACCAGATAATCGTTGCCTTGTAGCCACTTATAGGTCAATTCGCCACCCATGGAATGGGAAGCCCTTGTATCGAATGACTGTGACAGCAATGTCAACAGTACGATCAGGAGGTGTACTGTTTTTTTCATGGTATTTGAGCTTTAATCCTTTTTAGGGACGTTTTTTGACGCTACAAACGTAAGCGCGATTGTGCTTGGAATCAAATTCATTATTAAGATATTGTACTTCAATGATTATTTATACATATTTGTTAAATAATTGAAATACAACATATAAAATTTACATTATTCTTTATTTAGTAGTATGTCCAGTTCAAAGCTATTGTCTCTTGTTGATTCCATGTCCTCGCAGGAATGGCGGGAATTGTCCAAGCACTTTGTGAAGTCAGACTCTATTAACCACTTGAAGTTATTCAACTATCTATTTGAATTGAAGTCTGATGACAAACTTTCGACATACGACCCGAAAATTGCTTTTTCCAAGGTGTTTTCAAAACCTGACTTTGACGGTCAGCGTACCCGCTTATTGGAATCCGGTTTTTTAGA
>JBJSZR010000536.1:0-9026 GCA_046090385.1 Bacteroidota bacterium | reverse complement strand
ACTTCATTGCGGTAGCGAGCGGTATCCTCTACAGAAGCTTTCATGTTGGATACTGAACTTTCGATAGACGCATTGAAATTGGCCATGACCTCATTCATTCCCTGAGCCGCTGCCGCTGCCTTGTTGTATGAGTCAGACATGGCTCCTGCAGAATTGGAAGCCTTGTTCAAACTCTTCACATACTCATCGGTAGCTACGGAAGCATTCGACATGTCGCTGAGCTTACTTGCGTTGTCACCCAACGCAGAAAGGCCACGACCGAGACTCTCAATAAGTTCAGGTCCGATTTTGGCATCCTCCATGAGAGCATCCAATTTCTGTGCGATAGGATCAGTTGAAGGCTTGCGCTTCTTCTCCTTCTTATGAGAGGATTCTTCATCACCCATTCCGGCGAGTTCAGGGTAAACAAGCGACCAATCCACTTCTTCGTGTGGAGGTTCAAAAGCGGAGAAGAAGAAGATGACAGCTTCAGTTCCAAGACCGAGTACCAGGAAGAAACCTGATGCAGGCCAGTGCTGGATTTTGAATAGCGCACCTACGATTACGATGGCCGCACCGAAACCATAAAGCTTGGCCATGAAATTCTTGAATTTCTTGCCTTGTGTGAGTTCAGCAATTCCCATGATTTTTTGTTGATTGGTTGGTTAGTTGATTGAGGTTAGAGTTTCAGATGGTGAAGATAAAATAACATTAGAGCCTGTTCAAACCTTGAAGGCAGCGTTAATAGATTCTTTTACAACGATAACGTGGATGACGTCAGCTATCAATAATCCGCTTTGTCTCGTCCAAGGAAGCTCTGCACGCAACGGAATCCGATGTAGCATTTGGCTGTGTCCTGGTATTCATAAGTACGGGTGCCGACTTGCAGATATCCCTGGACATCTTTCCAAGATCCTCCGCGAATGGTCTTGCGCTTCATGGCTGGCGGATCGGAGTCCTTGGCCTCATACATGTAGTCGGTGCTGATATCGTGCGTGAAGCTGTAGGCTGATTCGTCGAATGCATTGCTGGTCCACTCGGAAACGTTACCGGCCATGCAATACAGGCCATAATCGTTTGGCCAATATGAGGTGGCTTTCACGGTGTAAACACCTCCATCATCCTGGTAACTGCCACGCATAGGCTTGAAGTTTCCAAGGAAACAACCCCGACTGTTCCTGATATAAGGACCGCCCCAAGGAAAAGGAGAGTTTTCCAGACCTCCGCGTGCTGCGTATTCCCACTCGGCTTCAGTTGGAAGTCGGAAGTCCTGAACGTATGCACCACCTTCGTCAGCCAAAAAACTGTTCATCAACTGTGTTCTCCAAATACAGAAAGCACGAGCCTGTTTCCAGTTCACACCTACAACAGGATAGTCGTCATAGGCGGGATGCCAAAAATACATCTGTGTCAAAGGCTCATGATACGAATAGGTATAGTCGTGGATCCAAGCCAGTGTGTCAGGGTAAACGTTGATGACGTCTTTCTTGATGAATACCGAACGGTCGACTTTACCTTGCTCGCGGCTGTCGCGCTGGGCGGCTTCGCGCAAATCGATCCAATAATATTCGAAATTAAGTTTACGGGTATCAATCTCCTTACGACGATAGAAACGCTCTGTTTCAGGAAGGAAGAGCTCAGCAAGTACTTCCTGGTTTTCCTCTTCATCCCACTTGATCTTGGCTTTCCAGTTAATACGCTCCCCATACTCCCCTTCTTCGAGAATGTGCTCACCTGCAATCAAACGATGCGCCAATGAGTCTTGGACCCAATACACGAACTGACGGTATTCGTTATTCGTGATTTCGGTATTATCCATGTAGAAAGCAGGCATGGTTACGGTCTTTGACTGGCTCGTAATAGCATACGTGACATCCTGGTCTCCGTTGCCCATATTGAAAGATCCGGCAGGTATATACACCATGCCGTATGGATCCGGTTGAAACCATTTCTCACGACCCATGACACCGGTCAGTTCGCCTTTGTTGCTACTGCCGCAACCGGCAAGGACCAGCATTCCGATTGGAAGGAGAAGCCCTATCGACTTCAGCCTGTTTTTCATCCGATTCATTTCTCTAGTGATCTGTTATTATTGGTCAACGGAGGTTGTTGATGAATATTATCTGAGGATTATTATTTCGTGATGGATTTGATATAAACCACCAAATCTAAGGTATTTTTCAAATATAAAGGAAGTGCTTTTTTAAGCGGTTTATTTTTCAAAGCATTCTTACGTTCCTATGGTACGTCCGCTTGGTGACTTTCACCGGCTTAAAGCAATATCCCAGCATGATTTCATGGGTTCCGCTTGAAAATGTCCTAATTGCGGAAGTGGTGTAATCATACGAATATCCAAGTTTCAAATTGGGAACAATCTCCAGGCCTGCCATAATTACAATCGCATCTTCCAATCTGTAACCGCCACCAATCCAAAACTTATTGTTAATCAACAAATTAGCATTCAAATCGAACTGGGTGGATACGGCATCCGTCTTTACGAGTAAGGCTGGCTTCAACGTCAAAGAGGGGGATAATTCTGCACTGTAACCGGCCATCAGCCAGTAATGGCGAGCAAGTTTCGTACGGATATTGTCATAAGTGATCTCCCCTTCTTGCAAATGGGTGGAGGAAATACCGACGTATAATTTTTCTGAATTATAATACAATCCGAAACCCAGATCGAGCGATCCTCCGCTGGCCCCATTCGAGGGTATTCTGTTATCTCCCAGATCATTATACACGAAATCAGCAGAAACTGATTTTTGATAATAGCCGAAATCAACCCCCAAACCCAGATTTCCAGACCCGAGGTTCATTCGGTAGGCATATGCACCTCGGATATTCAGATTGTTTTCTGCACCTAATCGGTCAGCAGCATAAACCGACAACCCAACACCTCCATGCAGTGCATCGACAGGCATATCAAAAGACAATAAAGCGGTTTTAGGCTCACCGCCGAATCCCGTCCATTGGTTCCGATACAGCAGAGATGCACAAATAGCATCATTTGCACCAGCATAGCCCGCATTTATGGGCAATCGAGCAAACATGTGCTGACTGAACTGCGGATCCTGTTGTGCCACAGAAGTGCCTTCCAGCAACAGATGCAGCCCAACTACTAGGACCAGAAAAATCCTGATTTTCACGCTTTGATTCCCCTTTTTTTAACTGAACCGAATGATTCCCCCGGGTAAAGTAAGTAAGAATAACGACCCGAAGCAACAGCCCGGACGCACCCTGCTCAACTACCCGGAAACAGTTTCCGGTTCAAGGTATTTACACGAAAGGAAAGCGAAAATGTTTCTGCAGAAAGCTGAAATAAATGATCTGAAGAAATCAGGAAAGCTTTTGGTAGGCTTGCCACCAGCGCTCCGGCATCTCATCGCGACACGCAGTTTCATAGTCGCGGTATGAACAAGGCACCAAGTGGTGCCGCTCGTATCTTGTTTTTCCACTGGGAACAGGCACCTCCATCCACCAGCGATCGCTCTTTTCGCTCTTGTAAAAGACAATTTCCTGCTCGGCCTGCTTCATACTGACGCGATACTTCAGGAATCCGGTCTTGCTCTTGAGCGGAACATCCCGCTTGCGGTTATAATATCCCTCCAGAAAATACCAGAGCATCTGACCGGCGAGATGACAAGTTTGTGAGCGAACATCCAGCGCAGGATTCGTTTCGAAAATACCGAAAGAGGTTAGCTTATCGCTCATACCGGCATAACGAACGATCTGACAAGCCTCTTCACCGTAAAATCCATTCGGTGATGCGTTTCCATTACCTGGCGCATCACTCATTCGAACGGCAGCCATGTCAAATGATAATATGTCTGCATTCCTGACGATTGGCTCCACTTCTTCCATATCCTTTCTCACATTACCCAACCTGTACGCATCGAAGTAAAGTTTCTCCATCAATTCGACCTGGTCGTTTCCAACATAGTAATTCTGGAAGCCGATGTTCGAAAAATTGAAAAGGAAATTAGGTTCCTGCATCACTATTTTGCCGACGTAACAATCAGATGACATTGGATCATCCATGCGTCCAAGATTGAAATGCGCATCGACCGCAACGATATTAACTGTTTCCTCCAGCTTCTGATAAGCCATGTACTGACCAAGTGTGAGATCCTGACTGCCTCCAAGTATGATCGGCAAGATGCCCAGTTGCAATAATTCGGACACGATCAGAGAAACGGCAGCATACGTATCCTCAAGTGTCTCTCCGAGCCGTAAATTGCCGAGATCGACTATATTGTAGGGATACCGGGCCTGTTTGAGATCATAAAACTGCTCACGGATATGATCAGGAGCCTCGGAACATCCGCGGTTACCTACACAACCACGCTCCTCCTCCACTCCGAAAATAGCGATGTGACATCCTTCCAATTCCGGAAAATTTTCCTCTGAAAAGTACTTACGGACTACGAAGCCCATGGAATTCTTTAACTCGCCGTAAATATCGAACTGCAACGGACTGAGTGGCTCGAGATAATCCTTGATTTCCATAGCGATGACTTTAATTTTCGACTGTCAAAGTTACCGCCCCGGAAGCACCATCCGCAAAGGAATAAGCGCCGTTATTCAACACAACGGCTGTGGAAAGTGGCGATGAATCACTTTTTCTTAGCGACCTTCTTTTTGACAACCGCTTTTTTTGCAGGTACCGCTTTCTTCGCAACAGATGCTTTTACCGGCGTCTTTTTTGCCACCGGAACTTCTTTCATCGAAGCTTTCTTGGTGGCAGCTTTCTTGACGGGCGCTTTTTTTGCAACAGGTTTTGAAGAGGCTGCTTTTTTCATAGCAGTATCCGATCCTCCGGAAGACTTCCGTGCAAACCTTGAGAATCGACCTTTACCTGCGGTTTCCGGTGTGTTGGCTGCAAGTTGCACGATTTCATCAAACGACATCATTTTAGGTTCGACCCCCTTGGGGATTTTCAGATTACGTCCTTTGTAAGCGATGTATGGTCCCCATCGACCATTCAGGATCTGAACCTCAGCATCCTCGTCGAATGATTTTATGATACGCTCTGCAAGCGCTTTACGTTTTTCGAAAATAAGCTCGACCGCCCTATCGTAGGTTACCGTATACGGGTCGTCCTCTTTTTTCAATGAAACAAAAAAGTCCCCAAGCCGAATATAAGGACCGAAACGCCCGATGGAAATCACCACATCCTGTTCTTCGAACTGACCGACGGTGCGAGGAAGCTTGAAGAGATCGAGTGCCTCTTCGAAGGTGATCGTATCAAGTCGCTGATCAGCGCGGAGCTTCGAGTAGCGTGGCTTTTCGGTTTCATCACCCGTACCGATTTGTGCCATTGGACCGAAGCGACCTACCCTGACAAGAAGTGTATGCCCGCTTGTGGGATCTTTGCCAAGAATCCTTTCACCAGTCACCCTTTCTGAATCGCGGGCTGTGTCTTCCACCGTCTTATGGAAAGGCTTGTAAAACTCCTTAAGCATCTTCTGCCATTTGAGATCGCCATTCGCTATATCATCGAATTCCTTTTCGACGAAAGCGGTGAAATTGAAATCGAGAATCTCTTTGAAATACTGTACAAGGAAATCGTTCACCAGCATCCCGATATCCGTCGGAAACATCTTATTCTTTTCGGCACCGGTGATTTCCGTTTTCACTTCGGGGTGTAGCGCATTATCGCGCAGGTTTATGACCCGGTAGCGACGCTCTTTACCCATCCTCTCCTCCTTGGAGACATAGCCACGTTTTTGAATTGTGGAAATGGTCGGAGCATAGGTAGATGGACGACCTATTCCCAGCTCCTCCAGTTTTTTAACCAGCGAAGCTTCCGTATACCGCGAGGGTGGATAAGTGAACCGCTCTGTAGCATTCCCCTCGGAGAGGATGAGCTGATCGCCAACTGACATCGTCGGAAGAAGACCTGATTGCTCTTCATTCTCCTCATCGTCCGAACTTTCCATATAGACTTTAAGAAAACCTTCGAACTTGATCACTTCTCCGGTAGCAGTGAATTTCTCCTTTGCCTTGTCCGAAACGATGGTGACAACCGTCTTTTCCAACTTGGCTTCTGCCATTTGGGATGCCAGAGTGCGCTTCCAAATCAGATTATAAAGTCGTTGTTCGCGCGATTCGCCATCGACATTCTCAACTGCCATATCCGTTGGACGTATCGCTTCGTGCGCTTCCTGTGCCGATGCTTGCTTGGTCTTGAACTGGCGACGCTCGTGATATTCGGGACCGTAGTTTCCAGTGATCACACGTTGCGCCATATCCAGTGCGTCGTTTGACAGGTTGACACTGTCTGTACGCATGTAGGTGATTTTACCGCTTTCATACAGTCGCTGCGCCAGCACCATAGTCTGAGAAACACTGTAGCCGAGCTTTCTGGATGCTTCCTGTTGCAACGTAGAAGTGGTGAATGGAGCAGAAGGTGAACGCTTCCCCGGTTTCACTTCCAGGTCTTCGACCTTGAATCCTGCACCGATACAACTTTTCAAAAACGCTTCTGCCTCTTCGTATGTCTGGAATTTCTTCGGCAGTTCCGCCTTGAACGAACGTCCGTTCACGATGAAAACAGCTGTGACCCGATAAGCGGACGTTATTTTAAAATGATCGATTTCACGTTCACGTTCCACAATGAGCCGGACAGCGACAGACTGTACGCGTCCTGCGGAAAGTTGCGGACGAACCTTGCGCCACAATATCGGAGAAAGCTCAAAACCCACTAGTCGGTCGAGTATACGACGCGCTTGCTGTGCATCTACAAGATTCCGGTCGATAAACCGAGGATTCTCGATTGCTTTGATGATGGCTTTTTTGGTGATTTCGTGGAAAACGATCCGCTTGGTGGTTTTCTCATCCAATCCGAGCGCTTCACACAAATGCCAGGAAATGGCTTCCCCTTCGCGGTCCTCGTCAGTCGCAAGCCAAACGGTTTCAGCTTTCTTCACAAGTTTTCGAAGATCGTTGATGACATGTTCTTTTTCCGGACTGACTTCATAAACCGGTTCGAAATCTTCGTCCACCTTTACGCCCATACCTGCTTTGACAAGGTCGCGCACATGACCGTAACTGGACTTGACCGTGAAGTCTTTTCCGAGATAGCTTTCTATCGTTTTCGCCTTGGCTGGCGACTCTACAATTACAAGATTCTTCGACATTTTTTTTCCGACAATGGGCGCAAATAAACGGAATTATTTTGTTTTCAAATTTTTTGAGTTGCCAAACCCAAAAGCATTTGCAACAAAAAACCATAAGAAAAGATGCTTTGACAGCCCGTCTGAAGGTGCGTGAAACAATCAAAGATGAATGATCATCATCGGAATCGGCTGCACGCACTTTTCTCCCTCCAATTGAAGCAGATAGACTCCGTTTGGCACTTCACTCACATCGATTGTGCATACGCCATAACCATGAGATAAAACCGGCACGAAAAACTTTCGACCAAAAAAATCAAAAAGGGTGAAAAGATCCATCTTAAAAAAAGCATCACTTACTATTGAAAGCCGGTTGTCAGCCGGCTGAGGATAGATGCAGTAGTTCACATCCGGTTCGTTCATACCAAGAAGAGAAGATCCGTTCGTACCTACAATGAACTGTCCGGCACTTCGTATTGAAGTAAAGCGAACAGAATCATCGGAGGCGGAAGCGAAAGCAGCATTCGTATAAGCGGACCAGGAGGCGGTAGAAAAGCGGTCGCGTCGGAAAAGCACCAGGTTCGAAGGATTATTCGCATCGGAATTGTCGATAGAACCACTGTCCAACTTGAATATCAAATCATAATCAAGACCAGCAGTGGTATCGTACTGATCAACTATCCAATATTCGTAGGTATGATTCATCACGCCGAACGGATGAACATTCGGAGGACATTGGATCCTGGAAACCACGAAGGTATCGTTGATACCCGGGGTGTTCGGTCGGATATCGAGCCTTTCATTTGGAAAGTGCAGATTGTTTTGGATGGAAGCAAGGCTGGCGGTACCAGTTCCATAAGGTCCCTCAGCGGGTAGCCAAACAGGAAGCGAAGCACCGGATAATATACCGTTTCGACCAGATAGACTCTGGTCATGCGCCGTGGTACCTGAACCTTCATCAAATCGCCAGTACCCGATCAATCCTGGAGCACCGCCTGAAATTTGCAACCTCAGATCTTCGCGGATCTTTGCCGTTGATCTCTGGAAATTATAAATGCGCACTTCATCGATTTGACCAGTCACCATCTGTTGATTGTGGTCCCATGCCGCTGCACCGATGATGAGATCGGTTGTTCCCGTGGAAGCAATCGGGTTACCCGTAGCAGGAAAATTGACAATCATCACACCATTTACGTATCCTTTGAATCTTCCACCTCTCTGATAGGAGAACGCTATATGAGTCCATGTATTTGCAGAAACACGACCTGCGGTGAACCCCTGATAGGTACCGGTTGAGTCGAAGACCCTGCAATTGAGTTGCCCATTCTGCACGCCCATGGAGAAGCCGGCTCGAGCAACCGAATCAAGATTACCAACTATTGACTGGATATTGGTGGTGGAGACCAGGTTGATCCAGGCTTCTACAGTCAAAGCGTTTTTTTCTGTGAAAAATGCTCCGGGACCACAATTCACATACGACGGTGTTCCAGAATAGTTTAAACTAAAATCACAGGGCTGACAACGCATACCGATAACACCCATAAAAAGTGATGATAGTGTTATAAAAATCCTTGCTACCGTCATTTCGCTATAAAATTCTACAATTTCCGGTCAATTACCACATAGCTTCCATTTATCTAACATCCGATTAATGTTGCTTAATTGGGTTGATTTACAAATATTTAAGTAGCATCTGCCATCTTGTCAGACACCCTTTTTTGAAGTACCTTTGCAATTCATGGATTTTGACGCTAAAAAAGAAATCGACGAGACCCGCCAGGGCGAGGTATTGATGACAGCCAACGATGCTGGCAAGAAGAAGCTTTTTTTGGAAAGCTACGGATGCCAGATGAACTTCTCGGACAGTGAAATCGTGGCTTCCATTTTGGCGGACTGCGGGTATTCCACCACGCGTTCTATGGATGAGGCTGA
>JBJSZR010000535.1:0-4786 GCA_046090385.1 Bacteroidota bacterium | reverse complement strand
ACCCTGAGCTTGCCGAAGGGGGGGAGGGGGCGGGTGCGAAGGCATCATTTCCCATACTCCATAGCTATCCAAAGCACCATCTCCTGAGTGAATTCATCGGACTCGGCCTGACAACCTTGCTCCTGCATTTTCTTAGTAAGCTTATCCAGACGTTCGATTTCATCTATTTTCCCCAGCATGTCCCCCAACTCCGCCATGGTCGGGTCTTTGACCTCTTCCCCATCCTGCTTGCTTTTCTCCTCTTGAATCATTTTGGAAACCAACGGTTTTACTGAATTGAAAAGCTGTGTGCATTCAGACCGCATCTGCCCGCAATCCGATGTCGCCTCTGGATCAGCCGATGTAGTACAGCTTATGGAAGATACCATGTAGAGGGCGATGACGGCGATACCGAGGTAGTGCTTCAAATGATTTTTCATGACGGTTCTATTTGAGATAAGTTCGATGATGGTATAATGATAGTGTTTTAATCGATACGATCGATAGCGCCGCAACCGTTGTTGCCAAAATGTATCAGCAGGAATTATTATTTACTTCATCAGTAGCCCGAACCGATCAATATCCGGGCACCGACCACGACTGAATGGCACAACGTTTGAACTTAATTTTTAATCGAAACACAATCTGAACATTTCATCTGGCGGCCGACCGGAAAATATTTCTTTTTATTCACCACTATCGGCATTCGGCTGTCTGGCGAGCGACGAACTTCCTTGAAATTGATGATATCCGTAAGTCCTGTATGTACAGATCCTCCTGTACGGTACGCGATGTTCACCAGCGACGGATTTATATCCGACCTCACTGCACCGCATGCTACCACCTTTATCGGGAATTTAAGGGAATCGATCAAAGCAGTATCCCGTGGCGTAGAGATATTATCCGCCAGCAGTACGATCACCGATCCTTTCGATGCATACCTCTGCGCCTCCATCAACGCCTCCAACGTGTTTTCAGGAATATCCATGTTTCCAAAACCCATGATCAGGTTTTTTCGGATACCGGTGATGTAGGTATGATAATCTTTCGATGTATCGCTGTGTACGCCACCCGTACTCCCGATCAGCTTGGTGTCGTCTGCACGACCGTCACCGTCATTGTAATACACAAAACGGTCGATCTGGGTATTGTGCATGTTGTCGTAGAGCCAAAAGTAAACTTCTTGCAACCAAGGAAGCATGGAAGTGGTAACATCCACCACCACGATCACAGAATCCCAATCGCGGTGTCGCTTCAACACCGGACCTAGCGTAGGCTCGGCAGTGGTTTGCTTATAGACCAGGACGAAACCGTGAAAACATCCGGAAGCGGCATCGCGGTTCTGAAGATTCTTATACACCATATCCTGCCATCGAATGTTCGGATACTTTTTAAGCCACGGAAGTTTCGCGTAAAGCTTGTTGATCCTGTCCCGATTCAGTTTTTCCTGATCGAAACCCGGCCTGCCGGAGTAATCCGTATAAATCATCCAGATCTCGCGCACCGAATCAGTAGGAAATTTTTCGAAGTTCAAGTTCGACTCCATTTCTGACGAACCGAACTTGGTGCTCACCAATTCCACCTTTCCCAGATTCAACAGACTTCTCGGATCAAGGCTGTCTTTCTCGAAATACGTTTTCGGTCGGTCATACGAATTGTCTTTCAGATCAGTGGTGGCAGCTGTTGCGAACGAAGCAACCAATGTGAAAAAAAACAAAAATGGCTTCATGGAGTTTGTATCAGGTTGGTAAGACAAAAACGTGATGGAGCAGTGAAATATTTTAAGCGATGTTTCAATTGTTTGATGGTCAGCGGTTGGACCAAGCTCGGGCTCGGGGCTCGGAGGAAAACAACTGGCAACCGCCAACCATTTTCCACCCTCCACCTCTGAAAACTTCCCTCCAACTACTTGATGAGGCACTCCTTCTACCTATATCTTGTTCCTTCAATATTTTGGGACTTTTATGGATATGAAAATAAGCGTAGTCATCCCTTGCTACAATGTTTCCAAGCACATCGGTCAAGTCATCGATGGCCTTCCTCCTGAAATCGCCCACATAATAGCGGTCAACGACTGTTCGACTGATGATACCCAAACGGTACTGGACGAACTTGCCCGCCATAATCCCAAAATCGTGGTGGTGAACCATGAAACCAACCAGGGTGTTGGTGGTGCCATGATCACCGGCTACCGGAAATCGCTTGAGCTGGGCGCCGACATCACCGTCAAGATGGACGGCGACGGGCAAATGGATCCAGCCTACATCAGCGCGCTTGTTCAACCGATCATCGACGACCGGGCCGATTATGTAAAAGGCAACCGCTTCCGCGATTTCAGGGCGCTGCGTGCCATGCCCATCATCCGCCGCATCGGCAACCTCGGACTCAGCTTCCTCATCAAAGCCGCATCAGGGTATTGGAACATCTTCGACCCCACCAACGGTTTCACTGCCATCCGGAACGAAACGCTCGCACTGGTCAACTTCCGCAAGCTCGGCAAGCGTTACTATTTCGAAACGTCGTTGATCATGGAGCTCTATTACTCCAACGCCGTCATTCTCGATGTGCCCATGAAAGCACGGTACGGAAATGAAATATCCGGTCTTTCCAGCACCAAGACGCTGCTCGAATTCCCCCCGAAACTCATTTTCGGATTCATACGCAGAATCGCCCTCAAATACCTGTTGTTCGATTTCAACATCGGTTCCATCTACTTCCTCACCGGCGTGCCACTGTTCACCTACGGCATCTTCTTCGGCGTCATCAAGTTTGAAGAATATACCAACCAGGGTATCGGTGCCCCTACGGGTACGGTCATTTTTCCCACCCTGCTCATCATTCTCGGATTCCAGTTGTTGCTGGCAGGACTCACATATGATGTCAACAATTATCCGAAGCGGTGATTTTTCCTTAAGTAAAAAGAACTAAAATGAATTTGCTTACCGGTATATTTCTATGAATAAAATCCCTTTGATTAGTTTTATTGTACCTGTATTTAATACAGAAAACACTTTAGCAAAATGCCTTGACAGTATTTTAAATCAATCAGAATCGGATCACGAAATCATCATTGTGAATGACGGCACTAAAGACCAATCTCAAATTATAATAGATAATTACACTTCAAAATACCCCACCATAATCCGATCTTATAAAAAAGAAAATGGTGGATTAAGCGATGCGCGTAACTACGGAATAGAAAAGGCTTCTGGGGAATTCATAGCCTTTGTTGACAGTGATGATTTTATAGCAACCAGTTATATAAAAGACTTTAAAATTGCTTATTCAAAAGCAGACTTTGATATGCTGGTAATTCGTTACAATCGAATCTATAATAAAAAGGCAAGTATTTTTGAAAGATATTATAAGTTTAGTCAATGGAATAATTTTGATCAGGTGGTAAATCTGAAGTCGAATCCTGAAATCATTTATGAATTAGAGGTTGCGTCGTGGCTTAGGATAATTAAACGAAGTCTTTTTACTGAAAATCCTTCCATGTTATTTACTAAAGGGAGGATTTATGAAGACCTTGAAGCTAGTTTAAAATGGTATTTATTCGCCAAGAAAATTTACCTAATTGATAAGGTGAACTATAATTACATAATTTCAAATAATACGCTAAACTTCAACATTTCTAATATTGATCACTACTATGATATTATAGATAGCGTATGTGCTTTTTATAAAATAAACAATCAATTTGATATCTATTATACTGAATTAGAATACTTATTTACCAAGCATTTGTTATTTTCTAATTTAGTACGATTAAAGGCTTCAAGGACAGATAAGAAGTATGAAAAGTTCATGTCATTAGAAAAAAAGCTTAAATGCTTATTTCCAAATTATCATAAAAATAAAATTATGAAAAATAAATTCCCATTTATAAATATTATTGTTTGTATATCACATCATATACCTATTATAATTAGACTTTCTCTTTTGGGATTTAAATCAAAGCTTTAAAAAACCATTAGTTTAATGATACTTGTATAATTTTATATTAAGAGCTCTTTATACTTGATTAAATAATTGTTAGCCATTACTTTTTCCGAATAAATTTCTTTTGCTTTTTGATACGCCTTTAGAGGTTTTTGATTATCTGCTAGTGCAGATCTAACTGCTGAGTCTATTGAATTCTCGTTTTTATAGTCATAAAATGTCACTTCATTATCTGAAAAAAGTTCTTTGAAAACAGGGAAACTAGAGCAGACTATTTTTTTTGAATATAGTGCGGCTTCAATTAATGAAAGTCCGAATCCCTCATGAACTGAAGGCATGACGAATATGTCGAATACTTGATTGTACTTATATGCAAATGGTATTTGACCCATAAATATCACTCTTGATTGAATTTTAAGATTCCTCACATATTTTATTAAATAATTTCTTTTTGGTCCACTTCCTATAACAATTAAAGCACCTTTATCAGATCTAGATATATGTCGAATTACTAAATCAACGTTCTTTCTTGGAATTAAAGCTGAATAAATACCTATTATATAGTCGTACTTCTCTTTTAGATTTGATATTATAATCCGATCTTTTTCATTAATGAAATTATCGCTAATTGGGATATCAATTCCATTATTTACCTTTATAATTCTAGAATTTTTAATCCACTTACTATAATAAGCCTTTCCGTGCTCAGAAAGAACAAATATTTTATCAAATCTTTTCCAAAATATAAGCCATGATATTCCTAAAATGTATGAAAAGAATATTCCATAATAATTGGAAAGTTCAGGGAATAAATAATTGTGTATAGTAGTCACGACTTTTGCCTTGCATTTTCTTGGTTTTTTAA
>JBJSZR010000534.1:0-1349 GCA_046090385.1 Bacteroidota bacterium | reverse complement strand
GACGAGTTCATGTTCAGGAGCAAGTGTCAGGAATGATACACCGAAAACCGTATCGGGACGGGTGGTGAATACCTCTATCGAACTGGAATGGCCGTCGAGACTGAAATGCACAGAGCAACCCTCTGAGCGACCGATCCAATTTCGTTGATGGTCCTTCATGGAGTCGCTCCATTCGATGATTTCGAGATCGTCGAGCAATCGTTGCGCATAAGCGGTGATCCTCATACTCCACTGTCGCATCTGCTTACGTTCCACCGGATAACCTCCGCGTTCGCTGACTCCGTCTTTGACTTCATCGTTGGCGAGCACGGTTCCCAGAGCGGGGCACCAGTTGACCCAAGCATCACCTAGATAAGCGATGCGGAAGGCCATGAGGATATCGCTCCTTTCTTTTTCTGAAAAAGCATTCCATTGAGCGGCTGTGAACGGAGCTATGTCCCTCTCCACATCACCCGTGAGTACTCTGTCATCATTTCCTGAATACCCGTTTTTTGAAAACCGATCGGTAAGCACAGCGATAGGTTCCGCTTTGGATTTTTCATGATTGAACCATGAATCAAATAGACGCAGGAATATCCATTGTGTCCACTTGTAATAGGACGGATCGCATGTTCGCACTTCTCTGGACCAATCGTAACAGAAACCGATGTTATCCAGCTGTTCGCGATAACGACGGATATTCTGCTCCGTGGTCATGGAAGGATGCTGACCTGTTTGAATGGCATATTGTTCAGCAGGGAGTCCGAATGCATCAAATCCCATCGGATGAAGCACATTGAAACCTTTAAGACGCTTGTAACGTGCATAGATATCGGAAGCGATATAACCTAACGGATGGCCTACATGCAAACCCGATCCGGAGGGATAAGGGAACATGTCGAGCACATAGCATTTGGGCTTTCCCGGATCGATATCGACACGGTAAGTGCCTTTCTCTTTCCAGAGATGTTGCCATTTTTTCTCAATGGTTCTGAAATCGTATTCCATAGCTTTACTGGTCGGCGAAGATAGGAAAAGCGACAGGGAAAGTCTGCACGCTTAGACCTCTAAGCCTGTTAAAAATTACGTCCAACGGTCCATTACAGGAGGTACAAGCTTTGTAATTTAGCAGAGAAATGGAAAGTGGAACTGCTTTGAATCCTTCCAACCGCGAACGGGCATCCTTCCTTCCTGCGACAATCAGCATTTCCTTGGTGCTGTTCATGGTAGGATTACTGGGTGTGCTTTTCATCGATGCGCGTAAATTCTCCGATTATGTGAAGGAGCATGTTGAAATCACCGTTTACCTGAAAAAGGGTGTGAGTGATGCCGAAGTGAATGCCTTACAAGTCTTGATCAGCAAATCGATT
>JBJSZR010000533.1:0-2134 GCA_046090385.1 Bacteroidota bacterium | reverse complement strand
TGGCGCCTCAATGCATGGATATGGAGTCGCACTTTATTTCCATACAGGGCAATGCCTCATACAGGATAATATTTTCCGCAGATTGAGACACTCACTATCATTCCAGTGTGGCGCAAACGGAAATGTCGTAGCCTACAATTACAGCAGAGAACCTAACCGCTCGGAATTCCCTGCCAACTACGGAGCTGACATCTCCATGCACGGACATTACCCGTATGCCAATCTTTTCGAGGGAAACATCGTGCAGAATATCCAATTGGATCAGACATGGGGGCCAAGCGGCCCGGGTAACACATTTTTCAGAAACCGCGCAGAGCTTTATGGGATACTGATGAGTTCAGGCACTGTGAATTCTGACAGCCAGTTGTTCGTCGGCAATGAAGTCACAAGTACCGCAGCGTTCCAGGGAAATTATGCTATCGTAGGAACGGGTCATTTCCAACACGGCAACAATGTAAGAGGAACCATCACCCCTTCAGGAACAGCTTCGCTGCCCGAAAACTCTCTCTATTTGACGGGGCCACCTACGTTCTGGACTGCAGGCAATGCATGGCCGACTATCGGATCTCCGAACACCTTGAACAGTGGCACGGTGCCGGCTCGCGACCGCTACCTTTCCGGTACAAATTGGACAGTCTGTAACGAAGGATCTCCATCTACAGAAATCACACAGGACCCCTTTTTGAAACCTGCTACTTTTTACCCAAACCCTGCAAACCACGAAATTCGGATTCTTACAGATTCCGACGATGAGTTCGAGGTTACGTTGACCGACCTTGCCGGATCTGTGATCTGGCACAAAAAAGATTTAAAAAATTCAGACAGTATTTCGCTTGTATCGGTTCCGGATGGGTTTTATCTGTTGAATCTGATAAAAAATGGTCAGAGGATGACCGGACGGATTTGTGTGATCCGCTGATCTACTTGAACATCCGGATCAAGGTGACTTGACCTGCAAGTTTATAGTCTTCGAATTGTTGTTCATCCAACTCTACCATCCACGTGTATACGCCCTGTTGTACCACCGCCTCTGTGTCCTTGAAAGTTCCGGGCCACGGCTTTGTACCAGAGCCTTCGAATATCAAACCACCCCATCTGTCATAAATATAAAATCGATAGCTTTTCAAACCGGTGCCGACCGGCGACCAGGTGTCATTTATTAGATCCCCGTTAGGCGTGAAGGAATTAGGAAACCAAATGTCAGCGTTTTCTGCAAACTTTATGAAATAGGAGACCGAATCGACACAACCATCCGGCGATAGAGCTATTTGTGTGGCTTGATAAGTACCTGGAGCAGGATATTGGTGTGAAGGATTGCGGGACAGACTGGAGTCACCATCACCGAAGTACCACAAAACCATGGACGCAAGTTCAGAGGTATCACTGAACATCACGACCGGATCAAGCACTGTTGGAACTGGTGGCGTAAAAGAAAATCCAGCTATGGGTCGAGGATGCACAATCACCAATGCAGAATCGGATACTGGTATTTGAGAGCAACCGTCCTCAACCTCGACACTGACATATTGAGTGGACGAAGGAATGAAATCGAAACGATCGGATCCTGCAGAACCGTTCCATCGTATGTCGTACGGCGGGCCTGACCCTCCGGTTATTCCAACAGATATACTGACCGCTTCCCCCTCACATACCGGCGGGGAACCGAACAACAGTAAATCAAGTGGCGGAGCTACCTGGAAATTCAGAGGCAATGAAAAGACAGTGGATGGATTTGCACAAGAAGAGGAGGATGTCAGCTCCACTGTGACAACATCGCCTGAAACAAGGGTGGTGGATATGAAAATTCGACCGGTATCGCCGGTAGGGAATCCGTTCAAAAACCAATCAAATACTGGTGAGAAGCCTCCGTTAACTGCATCGGCTGAAATTGTCACCTCCTGACCGCTGCAAATGAATGTGCCCGAAGTGGATGAAAGGGTAACCAATGGTGCAGTACCGGCTGCGACGGTTGCTACATCCACAGCCACAGGTGTCGTAACGCAACCGGAGGAAGATATCATTTGAACGCTGATGATGCTGTCGCCAGGACCCAGAGTGGTACTCCAAATAGGATCAAAAGCTCCAGGAACAGGAATGCCGTCAATGGACCATTGAAAAGAAGGGGAAGATCCTC
>JBJSZR010000532.1:0-5382 GCA_046090385.1 Bacteroidota bacterium | reverse complement strand
GAATGGAGATGTCCTTTATGGAGCCTTTCACCTCGCTGCCGCCTGCTGATGCGGCAGTTTCACCGAAGGCGCCGAAAATCACATTGAACAGCGGACGGTTCATGGCTGTGCACATGGCCAGGGTGAGGATGGTTCCTGCTGATCCTACGAGTATACCCCCAGTTAACATGACCTGATTGTCGTACAAGAAGCCACCGAAAGCCGCAGCCAGGCCGGTGAAAGAATTCAACAATGAGATGACTACCGGCATGTCGGCGCCACCGATAGGGATTACGAACAGAATTCCGTAAAGCAAAGCCAGTGCAAAGGTCGCTACAACCAGCATGAATTGGTCCGATCCTGTGACAGTGATGTAAATTCCCGCTGCGATATTCAGCAGCATCATGACGGCGTTAATAATGTTGTAGTTCGGAAGGCGGATCGATTTTTTCAATGATCCGTTCAGCTTCATATAGGCGATGATGGATCCAGAGAATGAAACACTTCCAATGATCATTCCAGCCATGATGATTCCTACTCGCGTCGGATCTCCAACATTGTGTTGGTACTCCAACAATGAAATCAAGGCTGCACAAGCTCCACCCATGCCGTTGAACAGTGAAACCAGTTCCGGCATGGCAGTCATTTTCACACGTTTTGCTGTTATCCAGCCGACGACTGTGCCAAGCAGGAGCCCACTGAAAATCAAAACCATTTTGAACGGTTCGCGGGAAGTATCCTCGTGATCGCTCTCGTAAAGAAAAATGGTCCCCACGATAGCCACCAGCATGCCGAATGCGGCGATTAGGTTTCCCCGACGGGCAGTTTGAGGTCCACTCAACATTTTCAATCCTATCACAAATGTGACGGAGCCGATGAGGTAAAGCAGATCAAGGATATATTTCTGTGTCATGATGATTCGCAGGTTCTAAAACTCACTTTTTTGTTCCGGGCTTCTTCTTGAACATCTCCAGCATGCGGTCCGTAACTACGAAGCCTCCGACCACGTTCAGAGTCCCTAAGACCACAGCCACGAACCCGAGTGCAAGGAGCAGGGTATTTTCGACGGAAGTGTTCAGCATGACAATTATGGATCCGACGATGACAACACCGTGAATGGCGTTAGCTCCGGACATCAGTGGCGTATGAAGCACAGATGGCACCTTCCCGATCACCTCCACCCCTACGAAGACGGAAAGAATCAGGATGTAGATCATCTCGATGTGTGATCCCAGGAATTCTATGATAGCATTCATTTTCTTTTCTTCTTGTTGATGATTCTACTCAGACTTTTACAGAAGGATGCACAACTTCACCATTGTGAACGATCAGCGATCCCTTGGTGATTTCTTCTTCCATTTCCCACTTGAATCCGTCTTTTGTGGCAAGATGCAGGAGGAAAGTGGCGATATTCCGCGCGTAGAGGTCGCTCGCATTCAAAGGCAGTAGAGATGGAAGATTGGACTCACCGATGATGGTGACTCCTTCTTTTGTCACAGTCTTGTTCAGCTCACTCAAGGTACAGTTGCCACCTTGTTCGACTGCCATGTCCACAATGACACTTCCCATACGCATGCTTTTTACCATGTCATCCGTTACCAGCACAGGTGCTTTTTTACCGGGTATGAGTGCGGTGGTGACAACCAGATCCGCTTCTGCGATATGTTTGGCGATCAGTGCTTGTTGTCTTTTCAGAAACTCATCGGATACGTTTTTAACATACCCTCCTTCGAGTTTCACGGAGTCATCGCCTTTCACTTCGATGAATTTACCTCCGAGAGACTCGACTTGTTCTTTGGTTTCGGGTCGAATGTCGGATACTTCAACGATAGATCCGAGACGTTTTGCGGTGGCAATAGCCTGTAGTCCCGCCACACCTGCACCCATGATCACCACTTTGGAAGGCTTGATAGTGCCTGCAGCGGTCATAAGCAACGGGAATATTTTTCCCAGTGCGGTTGCTCCAAGCAACACAGCTTTGTAACCGGCAAGGTTGGCCTGGGAGCTTAGTGCGTCCATCTTCTGTGCACGTGAAATGCGTGGAATCGCATCCATGCTGAATGCGGAAATACCCTGGCGTTGGCATGCAGAAACAGCTTCCGGATTTGTGGCTGCGTAGAGGAAGGAAATAAGTACCGCACCTTTTTTCATGCGTGATATTTCGTCCACAGTCGGAGCGTTCACCTTAAGCAGGATGTCTGCTTGTGCTGCAAGCGAATGGTAATCGCTCACGATTTCAGCTCCCGCAGAAATGTATTTATCGTCTGCATAATAGGCGCTTACTCCTGCATCCTTTTCAACAAGCACACGAAATCCTGCTTTGATTAGCTGTTGGGCTACTTCTGGTGTCACCGATACACGGCGCTCACGTTCTTTGGTTTCTTTGGGTACGGCAACAATCACGGTTCGAGCAGATTAGGCCGAAAAAATCGGGATGCAAAGATAGTATTAAATCAGGAGTTGTGAAAAAAACGCAAAAACGCATTTCACGACCTCCAACCTAAATCACTATTTTTGTGATATATGTTGAAACTCACACAATCAACCCTCGAAAAACTGGAAGAGCTTTTAGTGTTGGGCGGTTATAAAGTCCGCCATGAAAAAGGCAATTTCAAGTCAGGTTCCTGCATCGTTGAGCAGTCCAAGTTGATCATTTTGAATAAGTTCACCCCTGTCGAAACGAAGGTTTCTTTCCTTGTTGAAGCTATCCGTTCGCTCACACTGGATGAAAGTCTGATGGATGAGCGGTATCTTAAACTGTTAACAGAGGTCCGTCAGGTCGAGCTTCAGCCGGCCGGCGAAGAACCTGCGCTCTGATTCTTTACATGGAGCTCACCTTCCTAGGCACCGGTACGTCCCAGGGAGTTCCTATGATCGGGTGCGAGTGTGAGGTTTGTACCTCCACCGATACTCGCGATCAGCGGCTTAGAACATCTGTTCTGATAAAAAGCGGGCACACAAGTGTCGTTATCGACTCAGGTCCTGATTTCAGACAGCAATTGTTACGCGAAAGGGTGAGAAGTCTGGATGCGGTCATTTTCACTCACGAGCATAAGGACCATATCGCCGGATTGGACGACGTAAGGGCATTCAATTTCTTTTCCGGCAAACCGATGGATGTATATGCAACTGACCGCGTGCAGGAAGCCCTTCGAAGGGAATTCGCGTATGTTTTCACCAATGATACCTACCCGGGTATCCCGCGTATCAACCTGCATACCATCCATCAGGTGCCCTTTCAAATCGGTGATTTGGAGATAAAACCATTTGACGTATTGCATTTGAATCTGCCCGTAACCGCTTTTCGTATAGGTGATTTGTGTTACATCACTGACGCTAACTTTCTCCCCGAATCTGCAGACCGATTCATAGAAGGCTGTAAGGTGCTTGTGCTGAATGCCCTCCGCCGGCAGAAACACGTTTCCCATTTCACACTCGATGAAGCACTGGAGTTAGTCAGAAAATACCGACCTGAGAGGACATTTTTCACGCATATTTCGCACCAGCTTGGTCTCCACAAGGATGTTGAATTGGAACTTCCTGCCGGTGTGAAGTGCGCCTACGACGGACTAAGCGTAACCATCTGATTCATTCCCGGCTTATTTTATTAAATTTGCGCTGATGCAGTATTAACTGCTAAAATCCAGGTACTTATCATATCATGTTTGAGAATCTAAGCGACAAGCTTGAAAGGGCCTTCAAGGTCCTGAAGGGTCAGGGTAAAGTGACTGAAATCAACGTAGCCGAAACGTTGAAAGAAGTACGCAAGGCATTGTTGGATGCCGATGTAAACTACAAGGTAGCCAAACAATTCACCGATACGGTCAAGGAAAAGGCAATGGGTCAAAATGTACTCACAGCCGTCTCACCCGGACAATTATTGGTGAAGATCGCACATGATGAGCTTAAGGATCTGATGGGAGGAGAAAAAGTCGAGATCGATTTGTCCGGTAATCCGACTGTTATTCTGATGTCAGGATTACAGGGATCAGGTAAAACCACCTTGTCCAGTAAGCTTGCCAATTTTCTTAAGAGTAAAAAGCAAAAGCATCCTTTACTGGTAGCTTGCGATGTATATCGTCCTGCTGCTGCCGATCAGCTGAAGGTACTGGGCGATCAATTGCAAGTACCAGTTTATTCAGAACCGGGTAACACCAATCCGGTCGACATAGCCCAAAAAGGTATCGAATTCGCCAGGCAAAATAACCGTAACGTCGTCATTATCGATACTGCCGGTCGTTTGGCTGTCGATGAGGAGATGATGAACGAGATCGAGGCGGTAAAAAATGCCATACGACCGAATGAGATACTCTTTGTCGTCGATTCCATGACCGGGCAGGATGCTGTAAATACGGCAAAAGCCTTCAATGACCGCCTCGATTTCGATGGAGTAGTACTGACAAAACTTGATGGCGATACCCGTGGTGGTGCCGCACTGTCCATCAAGTCGGTTGTCAATAAGCCCATCAAGTTCGTCGGTACAGGCGAGAAGATGGATGCATTGGATATCTTTTATCCTGAGCGTATGGCCGATAGGATTCTGGGCATGGGGGATATCGTCTCACTCGTCGAGAAAGCCCAGGAACAATTCGATGCCGAGGAAGCAGCCAAGCTTCAGAAGAAAATAGCCAAGAACCAGTTCAATCTTGAAGATTTTTATGGTCAGCTTCAGCAGATCAAGAAGATGGGAAATATGAAAGATCTTCTTGGAATGATACCCGGTGTCGGCAAGGCGGTACGTGATATCGACATATCCAATGATTCTTTCAAACAGATCGAAGCCATCATACAATCGATGACACTGGAAGAGCGCCGTAATCCGACATTGCTGAATGGTAGCCGTCGTACACGTATCGCTAAGGGAAGTGGAAGCACCATTCAGGATGTCAACAAGCTGCTGAAGCAGTTCGAGGACATGCGAAAGATGATGAAAATGATGACCAATCGCGACCAGGCGAACCGGATGATGCGCCAGATGCCGGGTATGCGTCGATGATAATTTTATAGAATGATCACAGATTCTGCTTCCACATTCCGACTCCTTGATGGCAAGGTAATATCCGCAGCCATCCTTGAAGGCATAGCTAATGAGGTGGATTCTATGAAGTCTGTTGGAAAAAGAGCTCCTCACCTCTGTGCGATACTTATCGGTGCGGATGGTGCTTCGGAAACCTACGTTGCTTCCAAGATCAGGAATTGTCAAAAGGTCGGTTTCGAATCATCTCTGATCAGATTCGATAATACAGTTACTGAAGGGGAGTTGGTGCAGAAGATCCGTGAGGTGAATGAAGATCCTTCTATTGATGGCCTGCTCGTGCAGTTGCCTCTTCCTGCTCATATCAACGTTCAATTGGTCACTGAAACAATCGATCCTTCCAAAGATGTGGATGGTTTTCATCCGAT
>JBJSZR010000531.1:0-1502 GCA_046090385.1 Bacteroidota bacterium | reverse complement strand
CATTTATTATGCTGCTGAAAAAGAAAGAATGGAAGGGTTATTGAATTCGAAATTAAGGTCCTATAAAAAAGTCGCAAAAGAAATGGACCCCGGAACTCTGGCTCTATTCAATGGTCAATTCATTTGCCACCGTATATTCCGCGAATCAGGTCACATTCAAAAATACTTGAATCGACCCGAAATTAAATCTCTTGATGCGGCACAGACTGATTTCCTGAAATTCCAGGCAAATCATCCGATGAAATATTCATTTGCAACGATACTCAGAAATCCGGCAGATGATTTTTTTGAAATGGAAGACGAGCTCACTGGTGAGAAGTTCTTGCTTTATTCACCCGGCTTGGGTGATACATACAAAAATTTCCAGCCCTTAATGTGGTTCATCCTGATCTCCTTCAACGGCCAATGCTGGCAGACGTACGGACCTATCATTCCTTTCAATAGTTTTTCGGTTGATGATATTTTCTTTTTTGCAACTGAGCTCAATCCGATGATTTCCAGCCATGATGATTTATTGAAAGAAGTATCGGATAATACATTCCCGTTTTTCATGTTGTCGAACTATTCCTCCATACCTTCAACCAAATCCAAGGGATATCCCATAGTCCACTGCGCTTCAACTGACAGATTAGATTCATTTTCAACTGAAAATCTCAATAAAGATTTCGTTATTGAATGGAATAAAGACATCTATAAAATCGCTCCGAAACGATTTTCCGGATTCCCTCATTTTGCTACAGCCTACTATAACGAAAAAAAGAAAGAACTGCTACGCATAGCACTTACAGAAAAAGGGTTTGAAAAACTGAGCCAGATGCTGACAAAGGCTGGAATCGAGTCGGATCCAGTATCTGATATTGCAGTCTCTCCCGGAATGCTGCTTGCCACTGAAAAAATACTGGGCAAGAAAATCGCCCTCCACCCATATGAAAATAATTTCAAAATACCCGAGCAGGACTTGGATCCTGACGAACTGAATCGAATGAATGAATATTTGCGCTTATTATTACCCTATATCAATTCAAACACCAAAACCGATATTGAGAAGCTGGCTGATCAAGTCGGAATTTCACGTGAAACAGCATTGGAATTATGGGAGAAATCAAAGAAATACATGGATCGCATGAATGATGGCAAATGATTAACAACATATCCGTATCCATTCATTTACTTTCCTTACACCAACCAGCTACAATAACCGTAAACTTCTGAATGACTAATTTTCAGCTTTGAATGAATTGATATAAAACGTCATTCTTCTTAACTGAAACGACAGCCTCCGATTACGGTTGTTTTATCTCAGTTTTCCTACCTTCACATTTCATAATGAAAGCGGTAAAGAAAACCATGTTGGGTGTACATTGCTCGGTAAGTGGCGGGTTGCATAATGCGTTCATAGAAGCAACTGAATTGGGCATCGACACCTTCCAGATATTCACACAAAACCAACGGCAATGGATAAATAAGCGCTATGACCAGGAAACCATCAGCGCCTTCAAAAC
>JBJSZR010000530.1:0-1768 GCA_046090385.1 Bacteroidota bacterium | reverse complement strand
AGAAAAGACTGAAGCTGACACGTTGGTCGGCAGGTCTGGGTATGAATCCTGGTTCGACTCGCACCGAATATGCAACGCTGTCGTTAAACGTGTAACCAGGTATGATTTTCTCGCCATCCGAATTGAAATTTTCGATGTAATAATCACCTTGCAGATCCTCCTGCGTTTTCATTACAGAGAGGCTGGCCCAAGATTCAGTACCTTTTACGAATTCACCGAAAAGTCTCAAGTCGATTCCTGTTGAATAACCGGTAGAGCGGTATTCAGGCAGATATCTGATGCGGATGTTATCGATTTTGTAAGGTATGAGGACGTCAAGTGATTTGTAATAGATCTCAGTAGTCAGCTTGAAATTACGTCCCAGTCCGCGAAACGGGAAGTCATTTCCAATCACAGCATGAACTGATTTCTGTGCCGGGGTTTCAGGGTAGATTTGTCCTTGCAGGTCACGTAGTTCCCTGTAAAACGGTGCCTGATAATAAACACCACCTGCAGCTCTGAAATTCACTTTGCGGTCCCAGGCCGGACGGTATGTGATGGATGCTCTCGGACTGGTATAGAATTGTTCGTTTAAAGAATAGTATAAACCGCGAATTCCAGCAGTGATGATGAACCTTCGGTCCGTACCGAATTCCCATGATTGTTGTACGAAACCGCTGAAGCGGTGGGTTCGCAAGTTGTTCCGGGTGATTACCACATCATTCAACAATATGGTTGGATTCAGCGAATCGCGGTCGGAGGGAATGGAGAAGCCTGCAGAATCATTGTAGTTCCATTCATACATGCGGTCATTGAATACTTCCTGTTGAGCTTTGAGCCCCCAGAGTAATAGACCGTTTTTTCCAACACGTTCGCCACGATGTTCTGCATTCAATACGGTCGCATCAAGTCGGTTTCTGGCATGTGATAAAAACGAACCGACTCCCAGGTTGAAAGCAATGTCCCCGAAATCGTCTCTGCCCAGATCCGTTTCGAGCTGATCAAGGAAATATTGCCCCAGTATGTCGAAGTTCTCTTCTTCTCGGGTCCGGTAACCGGAAAGAATGAGCTTCAGTTTTAGGTTTTCAGAAGGTCGGTAGGTGGTTGAAAATGCACCTGTGAAGGTGAGGTATCTGTCGAATTCTTTGCCTTCAAAATAGACTGTGAATCTCTTTGCATCATTGATGGTGCCGAAATTGGTTTCACGGTTTTCAGGAATCAGATTGAAACGGTTTCTCGACATGTTTCCGAAAATCTCAACATTCCAACGTTTTCCCAGATCCAATCCGGCCAGTGCCTGCACATCGGTGAATGAAGGAAAGTATTCTCCTTTGGTTTCTAAAGTATTCAGTAGATACCGGTTCGATTTTTGGCGGACACCAGCCATCCAGTAAGCTTTTCCGTTCTGACTGCAGTTTTCAAGTTCCAAGCCGCCTCCAAGAAGTGATCCATAGGCACTGCCTGCGAATTTCTTGGGATGTTTATAACGGATATCAAGAACTGAAGATAGTCTGTCGCCATACATTGCATCAAAGCCACCGGCAGAAAACCGTATGGCATCGACCATATCAGGGTGAATGATGCTGATGCCTTCCTGTTGTCCGGCTCTGATAAGCAGCGGCCGGTAGATTTCGAAGTCGTTTATATAGACAAGATTTTCGTCGAAGTTGCCACCTCGTACAGAATAATTGGAGCTGAGCTCATTCGAAGATGATACTCCTGGTAATGTTTTCAAAAGATCTTCCACGCTTTGGTTGGGTGTAGGAAGTACCGATATCAGTTTCGGATC
>JBJSZR010000529.1:0-9989 GCA_046090385.1 Bacteroidota bacterium | reverse complement strand
CTACCACATCATCGCCCATCGGGACTAAGATAACCGGCGTTGTGATTTCGGACATTTCAGGCAATAATCTGGATTCAAAAAACATGGTGATACAGAACGGCAACACCGGTATCGTTGTGCGTTTCACCAATGCTCACACCTTCGCAGTGGGCGACCGTGTTCAGGTGATTGTATCCGGACAAGAACTCTCTGAATATCGCGGTTGGCTTCAGGTGAACAATGTCCCGAATGGCTACGCAACCGTCATTGGAAACGGAACCGTGACCCCCAGAACAGTCACCATCGCCGACATCATCGCCAATTACAGCTCATGGGAGTCAACTCTTCTCCGAATAAACGGTGTCACCATTTCCGGAGGCACCACACCTGGGAATTACGGAGGAAGCACCACACTAACCGATGCCACTGGAACTATGGTGATGTACACTCGCAGTGCAGCCATTTTCTCCACGACTGCTTATCCAACCGGAACCGTTAATGTTACCGGAATCCTATCTGAATATACCAGTTCAACCTTCACTCCTCAATTTTTGTTGCGAACAACAGCCGATGTTCAGTAAGGAACCTTTTATAAAAATGACAAAAACCCTGAAGCGTGTGCTTCAGGGTTTTTTATTGGCCAAGAAGTGCAGGACCGAACTGATGAACTCCTGTGGCTTGTCGATATGCACCCTGTGTCCCGCGCCGTGAATATTCACAAATCTGGCTTGAGGACATTTATGCTGAATGGACACAACATCCTCATCCGTTACATAATCCGACAACGCCCCCCGGACGAAAAGAATAGACATCTCAGAACTGCATTCGAAATCGATTCGCGCACCTACTTCATGGATGGAAGCAACAATGAAGTCTAATGCGAATCGCCAAGCCAGTTGCTGGTCTGTTTTCCAATAAAGATTTTTCAAAAGAAACTGGACATTACCTTCGTCATCAAGATGCTCACGCATCACTGTCTCTACCGATTTTCTGGTCGTATGTGCATTGAAATCGACTGATTGGAGCGCTTCGACCACATCCATATGTCGAACATCGAATCCGCGCGGAGCTATATCGACAATGATACGTGCCGAAGCTTCATCAGGATATTTCTGTGCATGCTTGAGTACGGTCTTTCCACCCATGGAATGACCAATGAGTACCGGATCCATTAACGAGTTACCAGAAATGTATTCCTGAAGGTCCTCCGCCATGACGGTGTAATTGAAAACCGGATCATGCGGACTTCGGCCGTGATTTCTTAAATCAAGCAAGTGAACTTCGAATCCCTCCTTCGCTAAAACGTTTCCAACCGTGTACCAGTTATCTCCGGAACCGAAAAGGCCATGCATGATCAGCATGGGCCTGCCACTACCCGATATTTTGGAATGAAGCTTCATGAGCGAGTCGCATTATGCAACTCGCGAAGGTACAGTTGTACCGTATTCTGAAGTCCGAAATACAGCGCATCGGAAATCAGCGCGTGACCAATACTCACCTCCAGCAGCCCTTCCACATTACGTGCGAAGTACTCAAGATTCTCAAGATTAAGATCATGGCCTGCATTTATTCCCAATCCACAATCCAAAGCACATCTGGCAGCCTCGACATACGGCTTTATTGCACTTGCACGATTGGTCGCATAACCGGAAGCATAACCTTCGGTATAAAGCTCGATCCTGTCGGCACCGGTCTTTGCTGCATGTTCGATCATGTTCGTATCGGGTGCTATGAAAACGGAGGTTCTGACTCCGTAGCCCTTTATCGTATCGATGATATCCTTCAATAAACTTGCGTTCCTGACAGTATCCCAGCCTGCATTCGATGTCAACACATCAGGCGGATCGGGAACCAAGGTCGCCTGTGCCGGCCGTATGTCACGGATGAGTTTCAGAAAATCCAAGGACGGATAGCCCTCGATATTGAATTCGGTTGTAAGGGCCCCCTTCAACGAGAATATATCGGAGCGCCGTATATGCCGTTCGTCGGGACGAGGATGAACAGTGATTCCATGTGCACCAAAACGTTCGAGATCGGCAGCTGCCCTGATAACATCCGGAACAGTTCCTCCTCTTGCATTTCGCAAGGTGGCGATCTTGTTGATATTGACACTAAGTCTTACGCTTTTTGATTCCATCCTGATACAAAAGTCTATCAAGTCGATGAACAATGCAAACGAAGGCTTGTTCGTTTAAATAGTGACTGTCACCATAAAATTTACCTAATTTTACAAAAGCCCCCGCCATGAACGCAAAAGACCTGATCAACCCCGAATACCAGCCACTTACCACAGAGGACACCGGACTGAAAGCTCTAAATCTTTTAGAAGAGTATCGCTTCGAGCATCTTCCCGTAGTGGAAGGCTCGAACTATATCGGACTTATCGGTGAACATGATGTACTCAAGCTGAGTGCACTCGATCAGCCACTTGGCCATTACAAACTCTCACTCATCCACCCAAGCGTCAAGACCGGTCAGCCGGTATTCGAGGTAGTGAGAACCATGTCGAAGGACAAACTCACATTGATTGCCGTACTCGACGATAAAAATGAATACGCCGGTCTTGTCACCCTGACGGATGTGATGAAGTACTATTCAGATAGTGGCATATTCGAGGATGCAAACGGAGTCATTGTCGTGGAAATGAATCCGAAAAGTTACTCGATGACTGAACTTGCACATCTTATCGAGGCAGAAGATGGACGTATCATGAGTGCTTATGTGACACCTAACCCAAGGAACGAGACAATCGATGTCACCATAAAGATCAATCAGCATGAGCTCACCCGCATCATCGCATCTCTGACCCGACACGGCTATTATGTGAAAGAGCACTACCATCAACCCGAGTTCATGGAGGATATCAAATCACGTTACGACTCACTGATGAACTACCTCGGCATCTAGCCTTATTTTTTTCGATGAGAAAAACAGTCCGGATCCTAAACATCATCCTTATCCTGACTGTTGCTTTTCAAGTACGAGCAGAAGCGACTTTCTCCGGGCACGACACCACAGGACTTATCGTAAGGCAGATCACTCTTATCGGAAACAAAATCACAAGAGACTCCATCGTTTTCCGGGAACTCACCTTTACCGAAGGTGATACGATCGATAAGAAGAATCTTGAAGCGAAAATCCTTCGCTCGGAGCAGAACATCTTCAATACGCGGCTTTTCAATACGGTCGATATCACTTATCTGGAAGATGAGGGCGATCTGCGGCTATTCGTAATCATGAATGAACGCTGGTATGTATTTCCAGTGCCTATCATTGAAGTGGCAGAGAGGAATTTCAATACCTGGTGGAAAACGAAAGATTACTCCAGGCTGGTATATGGCGTTGCACTGAACTGGAGCAATTTCACGGGCCGTAACGACCTCCTGGTTGCAACATTGCGATTAGGTTATTTTCAAAGAATGGGTTTCAGTTATTCTAGACCGTTCATCGACCGCTCCAGGAAAGTAGGAATGAGTGTGAATGCTTTTTACTCCCGCAATCACGAAACGAATATTGCAACCCTTGATGACAGGCAAGTACTCTTCAAGCAAGAAGACCTCTATGTGAAGCAGGACCATGGAGGTGGCGCAGGGCTTTCCTACCGGCCAGGCTTGTATGTGACACATTCGGTGGAAGCCAATTACAGAAAAACAGTCATCTCCGATTCGGTGGCTCTACTAAATCCCGATTATTTCGGACAATCGATGACAAAGCAACATTACTTTTCACTGCGTTATCTTTTCAAATTGAATCGTCTTGATATCACCCAATATCCTACCAAGGGTTATTGGCTCGACGTAGAGTTTAATAAGACAGGCTTTGATTTTCTGGGAGATGATGTAGATCTGTTGCAGATGACTGCACGTTACCGGCATTTCTGGAAGCCTTCACGAAGATGGTCGGTGGCAGGAAGTGTTACAGGAAAAATCTCCGGGAAAAGCTACCAACCCTTCTACAATACACGAGGTTTCGGCTATGGAAGGGATTATATTCGTGGCTATGAGTACTATGTGATCGACGGACAATCATTTGCATTGTTCAAAACAGGAATTCGATTTGCTTTACTGCCTACTACCATTCTCCATGCCGGGGTGATTCCATCATCAAGATTCAATACCATACCTGTCACGATTTACGCAGGAATCTTTGCAGATGCTGGTTATGTGGATGACCGCCAATTCAGCGAGGGCAATCCTCTCACCAACTCTTGGCAATACGGATATGGCGCAGGCGTGGATGTCTTTACCGCCTATGATTTGATTTTCAGGACAGAATACTCCTTCAATCGATTGGGAGAGTCCGGTTTTTTTCTTCACTTTACAGCTCCTTTTTGAGGATCGATTCCTTATTGAAAATGAAAATCGCGATTTACGGACGTCCGGTCAACCTGCAGCACGTGCAACTCGCCGAAGACCTGATCCGTTTACTACTCTCAGCCGGCGCAGAGGTTTTACTGCACGAAAGGTATCGTCGTTTTCTACAACAGCATTTACCAGGACTTCCAGGAACAGCCACCTTCAATGGACACGACGAAATCCGCAACGGCGTTGACTTCCTGTTTTCAGTGGGTGGCGATGGCACCCTTCTTGATACCGTTTGTCTTGTAAAAGATGCCGGCATTCCTATCGTCGGAATAAATGCGGGTAGACTAGGATTTCTTTCAAGTGTTTCAAAAGAAAATCTGGATGGTGCAGTGTCTAGTATCTTCAAGGGTGATTTCTCTGTGGATGAAAGATCTCTATTGCAGATCCAATCCAATAAGCCGTTGTTCGAGGGTGAAAATTTCGCGCTGAACGATTTCACGCTTCATAAGAAAGACACCAGTTCGATGATCACCATTCATGCCTACCTCAATGGCGATTATTTGAATTCCTATTGGGCCGACGGACTGTTGATTTCCACACCCACCGGCTCCACCGGTTACTCGCTGAGTTGTGGCGGACCAATTGTTGTTCCACAGTCTGAGAGCTTTGTAATCACACCTATCGCCCCTCACAACCTGAATGTTCGACCGATCGTAGTCGCTGACAAAAACACCATTTCTCTGGAAGTTGAAGGAAGAAGCCAAAGTTTCATGGCCACGCTCGACTCCCGATCAATGACCATTGATTCCAGTTACCAATTGTCGCTCAGAAAGGCTGATTTCTCCATGCGTTTGGTGAGAATGAGTAACGAGAACTTCCTGAATACACTGAGAAAAAAGCTGAATTGGGGGTTGGACACTAGAAACTGATTTTTTTACTCAAAAAGTGCGAAATCAGGCTGAAATCAAAGGCCAACCTATCTGATAATTACTATATTTGCCGGGCTCAGAATTGTCATGAAGAAACTGATCATCCTCATTTTAGCCTTTCTGTTTGCTGTTCCCTTCACAGGTGAAGCACAGCGTTGGAAACGTCAACGCTATGAATTCAGCGTTGGTGCAGGAATCAGCAACTTTCTTGGCGAATTGGGCGGGGCGAATCAAATCGGAACCAATTATTTCCGTGATCTGGAATGGTCAATGACTCGCTTCGCATTATCAGCGGGTATGCGTTACAAACTAAGCAACTATTTCGCACTGAATTCCCATCTGACTTACGGACGGGTTTCGGGTGACGATAAGTTGACCACTGAAAAATTCCGCAGTTACCGCAACCTGAACTTCTTCTCCAACATTTACGAGTTCAATGTCAACTTCGAAGGCGCATTCCAGCAGGAACAGATCGGTCACCGCTATCGCCTGCGCAAGGTGCGAGGTGCCCGTGGCTATGAACTTTATACGTATGGTTTTGTGGGCCTTGGCGTGTTTTATTACGATCCAAGAACCGAATACAACGGCAGTGTCGTCCGGTTGAAACCCCTCGGCACGGAAGGTCAAGGCCTTGTGTCTACCCGTCAGGGATACAAGAACATCGGAATTTGTATTCCCGTAGGCATCGGCTTCAAATACACGATTGACCGATATTGGGGTGTCGGGCTTGAATTGGGTATCCGCAAGACCTTCACCGATTATATTGATGATGTGAGCACCACCTATTTCGATTTTGCCAATTATCCTGAAGCCGACAATTTGGCTCCGGTACTTGCCGACCGATCAGATGGCTCGGAACCTTATATCACGGCAGCCGGCCAGCAACGTGGTGATCCGCGTGATAAGGATTCCTATATGTTTGCCATTTTCAGCGTGAATTACAAGCTGAAAAGCGGAAGAGGTGGCTTACCTCGTTTTTAATCCAACTTTTTAATTCGATTTACGTTATTGTCCGTCGATATGCGTCGGAAATTCGCTCTCTTGGTTTTATTGATCTCTTGCCTGTCCGGCTCATTGTCTGCCCAGTACAATGAAGTAGGGTTACTGGTTGGCTGGAGTTCCTATAAAGGTGAGCTGGCTGAACCTTTATTCAAGACCGATTTCAATCACCTGGCGGGTGGCATTTTTTTTCGTCACAACTGGAACAGGCATTGGAGTTGGAAACTGGCGGTTAATTACGGACGTATTTCAGGCGATGATGCTACTTCCGATTATGCATTCAACCGCGACCGTAATCTGTCGTTTTACTCCGATATCCTTGACATCTCTCCTATGATGGAGTTCAACTTCTTTCCCTACGAAACAGGAAACCGATACTACCCGTTTTCGCCCTATCTGTTTGCAGGTATTTCCATTTTAAAGTTCAATCCGAAGGCTGAAATCGGAAACGATGTGTATGAGCTCCAGCCATTGACCACCGAAGGACAGAAACCGTACAGAAAATTGAACCTTGCAATTCCGATTGGCGGAGGTGTGAAGTTCTCCATTGGCCGCATAGGTATCGGGCTGGAAGTGGGAGCACGCAGATCCTATACGGACTATCTGGACGATGTAAGCACAGTCTATCCGGATCTGAACAGGCTTTTAGCCGACAAAGGCCAAACTGCAGTATCGCTCTCCGATCGTTCATTTTCTTCGCGTGACAGTAGCTCCATTGTCACATCATCCTTCCTCAAACAGCGAGGAAATGCGGGCGATAAGGATTGGTACCTTTTCGGCGGATTGACGCTTTATTTCCGTTTGTCATCCCTCTTACACGATGCCTGTAAACCGTTCAAAAACAGGCGTTATATCTAAAGAGAAAATCCATTTTTTACGACTTTTTTAAGGTTTCCTTCACTAAGGTTTAGGGGCACTTTTGCTAACTTGCCACCTCTTGAAAAAAGGCGCAATGAGTCTGAAAGATCGCATTCATCCCGAAAAATTACCCGTCCACATTGCTGTGATCATGGATGGTAATGGTCGCTGGGCGAAGCGTAAGGGAGAAGAACGTGTATTCGGACACCAAAACGGCGTACGTGCCGTGCGCGAAACCGTTGAAGCGGCCGCAGAATTGGGTATCGGTTTTCTAACGCTGTATGCATTCTCCACCGAAAACTGGTTTAGACCAAAAGAAGAAGTCGATGCATTGATGGACTTGCTGGTGCAGACCATCCACCAGGAGACACCTACACTTAACAAAAACGGTATCCGATTACTTACCATAGGTGATAGTGAATCTTTGCCGGAAAGTTGCCGGAAAAACCTTAGTGAAGCAATTGCTGCCACCGCTGACAATAAACGCATGTCACTCGTACTTGCACTGAGCTACAGCTCCCGCTGGGAAATCACCAAAGCAGTACATGATATCGCCTTGAAAGTCAAAAGTGGCGGATTGAATCCGGATGCAATCGATGAATCGGTCGTTTCAGCTCATCTAACCACAACTGCCATACCCGACCCTGAACTTCTGATCCGTACCAGTGGCGAATACAGGATAAGTAACTTCCTGCTTTGGCAGATTGCATACGCTGAGCTTCACTTTACGGATAAACTATGGCCCGAATTCGGTAAAGAAGACCTTTATGCCGCCATCATCGATTTCCAACAACGTGAACGTCGCTTCGGTCGTGTGAGCGAACAATTGCAACCCTGATATGATCCGCCGACTGCTGATGCTCGTGGCCATGATGGCCATCTATTTACCGATGAATGGACAGGTGCAGGTCGGTGGCACAGGTGACATAGCCAATTATGCGAGTCCAAAGGAATTTGTGATAGGTGGCGTAGTGGTGACCGGAACGAAGTATTTGGATGAAAGCGTACTCATCAGCATTGCAAATCTTCCACTCGGCGACTCCATTCAGGTACCTGGTGAACGTATCAGTAACGCCATCCAGAACCTCTGGAAGCAGGGGCTCTTCTCCGATATCAAAGTCTTTGCGACACGCACGCAAGGGCAATTGATTTTTCTCGAACTCCGGCTCCAGGAGCGTCCAAGACTATCCAAGTTCAGCTTCAAGGGCGTCACCAAATCAGAAGCGGATAAGATCAGGGAAGACATCCAACTTGAGCGCGACCGCGTAATCACGGAAAATGTGATTTCCATCACCCGTAACAAGGTCATCGCTTACTATGTGGACAAGGGCTACTTGAACGCTGAAGCCAACATCAGAGAAATACGGGATACGACCTTCGCCAATCGGGAAATCCTCGAAATCGTCGTGAACAAAGGCAAAAAAGTTAGTGTTCGAGAAATCCGGTTCAGCGGAAACCGTGCGCTTACAGATGCTCAGTTGAAAAAGGCGATGAAAGACACAAAGGAACGAAAGTGGTATAAGATTTTCACGTCGGGAAAATTTCTTGAGGACAAATACAACGACGACAAGACAAAAATCCTTGCCAAGTATAATTCTCTTGGTTTCCGCGATGCAACGATCGTCAGTGATACTGTAGTGCGTATGGATGCCGAATCTGTTTCTATCAGGATACGCCTGGATGAAGGAAGAAAATATTTCTTCAGGAACATTTCATGGATCGGTAATACAAAACATACCTCACAGGAACTCACCAGTGTTCTTGGCATCCGGCGCGGTGACGTTTACAATCAGGAAGTACTGGATGAGCGTCTGTACATGAATCAAAGCGGACGTGATGTCAGCTCCCTGTACATGGACGACGGTTATCTATTCTTTTCCGTAACCCCTGTCGAGGTCGCTGTCGAAGGCGACTCCATCGATATGGAGATGCGCCTCTACGAAGGGAAGCAGGCGCGTATCAATAAAGTGACTATCGTAGGAAACACCAAGACCAATGACCGAGTCATCATGCGTGAGATACGTACCAAGCCGGGACAACTATTCTCTCGCTCCGATATCATCCGCACGCAGCGCGAACTCGCTCAGTTGGGGTACTTCGACCAGGAAAAACTGGGGGTTAATCCGAAGCCGAATCCCGCTGACGGCACAGTGGATATAGAATATACCGTTGAAGAAAAACCTTCGGACCAGCTCGAACTATCGGGTGGCTATGGAGCCAACCAGCTTGTTGGTACCCTGGGGCTTTCCTTCAATAATTTTTCAGCAAAGAACATTTTCAAAGGCGATGCCTGGACGCCACTTCCATCTGGTGACGGGCAGAAGTTATCTTTGCGCGCCCAATCGAACGGAAAATTCTTCCAATCCTATAACGCTTCCTTCAGTGAGCCTTGGCTGGGCGGTAAGAAACCCAACTCACTGACGGTATCTGTTTATCAGTCGATCCAATCGAACGGAAGACCGAAAGGTGATCTTCTCCGATCACAGATCAAAATCACCGGTGCATCAGTCGGTTTGGCTAAAAGGTTGAAAAAACCGGATGACTTCTTCGTATTGTATCAGGAAATCAACTTCCAGTTATACCAACTCAACAACTTCACAGGAAGTTTCGTGTACAGTACGGGAACATCCAGAAACATAAGCTTTACGGAAATGCTATCACGAAATTCAGTGGATGCACCGATCTATCCTCGCACAGGCTCCAATAACTCCATCTCCTTGGAGTTCACACCTCCGTGGTCGCTGTTCGGCTTCCGGGATATCGATTTCTCGACAGCGTCTGTGAGTGAAAAATACGCCTGGATCGAATACTATAAAGTCAAATTCTCATCCGACTGGTACAACAAGGTGGCCGGTAATCTGGTGTTCCACACCCGTGTACTATTCGGTTTCCTGAGTTATTATAATCCTGAAATCGGCCC
>JBJSZR010000528.1:0-5513 GCA_046090385.1 Bacteroidota bacterium | reverse complement strand
CAAGTACTTTCGTAACTTGGTGATGAATACATCCATGCTTCGGGCGTTGAAATAATTATCATCGCCCCAGATCTCTTTCAGGGCTTTCTGTCGGGATAGCAGCTCGTTCTTATAGACGCACAGCAAACGTAAAAGATCCGCTTCTTTCGGTGACATTTTTTGTGGTTCATCACCTGATGAGATGGTTCTATGTTCGTAGTTGAAGGTGTATTTTCCGATCTGGAATTCCTTCTTATTGGGATCAATGCCTCTTTCGGTGCTTCTTTTGAGTATAGCCTTCAGTTTATACAGCAGTACTTCGGAGTCGAATGGCTTGGTGATATAATCGTCGGCACCTGCTTGGAATCCTGAAAGCATGTCTTCTTTCATTGATTTTGCGGTAAGGAAAATAATGGGCAGTACAGGATCTTTTTCCCTGATTTCCTTTGCCAGTGTGAAGCCGTCCTTACGTGGCATCATGACATCGAGTATGCAGATATCGAATTTACCATTGGAGTATTTTTCATAACCGTCGTAGCCGTCACGTGCGAGAGTGACTTCATAGTCGTTCAATTCCAAGTAATTCTTGAGTACGGCGCCAAAGTTCGTATCATCTTCGGCAAGTAATATGGATGGACGTTGATTATTCATGCCTTTATTGGTTGATGGGGAAGAAAGCATTCGAATGTACTTCCTGCACCTGGTTCGCTTTCCACGCGTATGTGGCCCTGATGCCCGTCGATGATCGCCTTGACATAGCTTAGCCCCAGACCGAAGCCTTTTATGTCATGGACATTTCCGGTGGGCACCCGATAAAACGGTTCGAATATTTTTTTCTGGGTTTCTTTATTCATGCCGATTCCCTTGTCTTTTACAGCAAGGAATATGCCGTAGCGGTCTGAACGCGTAATTACGTTGATATCAGGTTTTTCAATTGAGTATTTATTGGCATTGTCCAGCAAATTGAAAATGAGATTCGACAAATGAACCGGATCTCCGGTCAAGGTGGGGTCTTCGGCCTCAAGCGAAGAACTGATGACTCCGTGCCTGTTTTCAACCTGGATACTGATCTGCCGGATGGCGTTCTCGATAAGGTCGTGCATATCTACCTTTTCCTGTTTCAGTTTCAGTTCACCTTGGTCGATTTGCGCCATTTGCAACACGCGTTCCACCTGGCTATTCATTCGCTTGTTTTCTTCCCGTATGATGCGCATGAAATAGTCTGCTTTCTCGGGGTCTGAAGCCACCTTTGGTGAACGAAGGGAGTCAACCGCCAATGAAATGGTTGCAATCGGCGTTTTGAACTCATGGGTCATGTTGTTGATGAAATCGGATTTTATATCTGATAGTTTTTTCTGCTTCAGGAGGGAGCTGATCGTAAAGCCGAATCCGAAGACGACTATGAATGTCAATAGCGCTGATGCAACAAGCAATAATGACATTTTTTCCAGCAGATAGACAACCGTTCCGGGGAAATGCAGAATAAGATAGTCCGATCGTGATACAAGGTCGTTCGGGAAAAGCATTGTCCGGAAAGTTGAGGACTTGAGCCGAGGGTCTGGTAATTTCTTATTACTGAGCAGGAGGGAGCTCGTCGGTTCATTCCAAACCCCATAATCGAAATCACGGTACACCCCTTTGTTCTTCAGTTCAATGCCTATAAGAGAATCCAATCTTGCATTTTTCAATCGTATGCGCACATCTTCATCGTTGCCTGCATATTCGACAGCCATCTTTCTCATGACTTCATTCAGTTTTGAGAAGCGTGCTTTGACTTTTTCTTCATCAAGGCGAAGGATCACTTCAGCCGAATCGCCGTAAATACGGGTGATTTGTGCTGCACTGATTGTTTGACGAGTAGTTGAATCCTCTTTCACTACATTACGTCGTTTGATACTCACGAAGGATTTACCTGCATCTGTTCTGGATAATTCTGTAGAAGCCGGGTTGCTTGTGCCGTCAGAACTCAGTTCGCTTTTTGGGATACCTCCCTTGCTGTTGGCGCCAGATACGGGTATGCTTCTTCCGGCGTGGGTGTAGGAGGTGTCGCTGGTACCGAACAACTCATTTGAAACCGAATCCGGGAAAAGCTTGTAGAGTTTCTGATGAAGTAGGTCGGCGGCTTCGGAGGTTTCAAGCCGGTCCACGACTGCCAACATGGCTTGGTTTACCGACTGCTCGAATTGTTGCTCTTTTAGCTTGAAATCATGACGGATCCAGTAAGCCTGAAGCAAAATGATGCCTGACAATGCGACACTCATCACGACGATGATCAATCGTATCCGCTCCCTTTTCATAGCCTTAAAAATAGCGTATTCGCTGAATGGAAACGGGATTTTAACGAAGCTTTAACATGCGCGATTTCAACCTATAGCAGCAGTCGAGCGATGCTTGGCATTGAATTTGTAATCCACTTTGTACTTGTGTTCAGGTAGTTTTATGCCAGGTGACAAGTAAATTGGTTGTGTTTGTTTGGTTGTTCACCGAAGCCTCCTTTGAACAGGGGGCTTCGGTGTTTATGTGAAATCTTACTTGCCTATTGACTTCATAGCCTGCTCCAAATGTCTTTCCTGATGTCCGACCACCATGCACAAAAGGTCCTCAATTGAAAAGGTGATCAATCCGGAAACAGGAGAGGTGACTATCCTTGATTTCAATGGGCTGCTTTCCAGTTTATCCAAAAAGGCGACAAGTTTCTCCTGTTGTTTGAAGAAGTCTTCGAACACTGATTTTACATCCTTTGATTTTCTTGGATGGAACAGACGTGGGGTTTTGAACTTCCCAGTCATGTCTTTTCCTAGTGTCCTGACCATGTTTTGCCCGATACTTTTACTGAAAGGGGAATTGCGTTCCCAGAAGGTAGCTTTATAGTTTTCGCCGGTTGCCCTTTCAAGTGATGAAAAATATGCCTTGTTGGTCAACGATAAATGATCGACACATTCGATCGCAGTCCATTGTCCAGGTTCGGCTCGCTTCGTCAGGGTTTCCGGTGGTAAGCTTGCTAACCTTTCCCGTATCGTCTGGGTTACGACGTCAAGCCTTTGTGATAATTTTTGGTGTACTTCCATGCTCAGAACAAACTACCAAGCGTCTTGGCGTCGAGGTCCTGACGCACATCAAAAGGAAAAGATTTTTTGAAAAAAAACACCTTCGCATCGACCGTTCCTTTCACTCTTGCAGGGATTTTTTTATCACCTACGATCAACTCCAAGCCGGATGGCAATGTTTTCATAAGATCGCTGAAACTGATGTCGAGGCGACAGGGCCATTCCTGTCGGGAGTGCGGTTCCAATTTCATGGGTTGCAACAATCTGATTCCTCCCAGCCTCTTGTTATCTATTTCAATATCCGCTTCGGTTGAAAAAACCCGGCATCTGAAAGAGGAAGTATTTTCAAGCACTACGTCGGCTGCCAAAAAGGTCTCATTGCCACGTTTTTCAAAACGCAGCTTCGAGATTTTATGGAAAACAATCGAATCAGAATTGAAACAACCTTGCAAGGAAGTGAAAAGGAGAATGAGTAAACCTGATCGGAGAAGTCGTATGTTATGAAACGCCAACACTTCTGAAACAATCACTTGTTCTTGAGAAAAGTGAAAAAGGTATCACTTCGAAGTCCAAGTCGTAACGATTCTACCGCGATCACTTCGTTTGGAGCTATGTTGCCAAGATTCACATCAGCACCGATAAGTTTGATGAAATAGGTCTGGCCTCCTTTGTTAGGAGCCTCCCAGATTATTTTTTCAGAAGGAATTCGGGATATGATCTTATTGATGAGCACCACGTGAGCTTTACCGCTCGGTCGGTAAATACCCACCGTACCGCTTTCGCGCGCTTCTGCTATCACTTTCCATGCACCGGCCTGCAACTCCCGTTCAATGAGTTCGATCCATTTGCTGGGGTGAATGATGATGCCCTCTTCTTTGGAACCTACTTCGGTAAGGACAGTCACGTGAGAGGCGAGTCTTCGAATATACTCCAGCTTCTTGTCATGAGGCAACGTGATGGATCCGTCGCTAACTTCAGCATGCGTGAGCTTGTATTTCTCGACGAGGCGCAAGTAATCTTCAAAACGGTTCCTGACGATGAAGGCTTCCAGTAAGGTGCCACCCAGATAAACAGGCACTCCGGCAGAACGATAAACATCCAGTTTCTTTTCCAGATTGGGGGTTATCATCGAGCTGCCGAATCCCAATTTGATGATATCGACGAACGGCAATGAGGATTCGATAAGGTCTTCCGCTTGACGCACGCCCAATCCTTTGTCCATCACCATCGTCAACCCCTTTTCACGTGGTTTTGAGGTACGGGAGGGAATCTGGTCTAGGGAAAAATTCATCATCGCTTTCTGTATTGGCTGATCAGCTCAACGATATGCTGGTCGTTCTTCAAAGATGCAGAATATTCGAACATCGTGTGGGCCATTTCCGGGTTTTTATCCAACGCATCCACCAATACCCGATATGCTTCCTGTATTCTTCCTGCACCGTACAGGTAGCATGACAAACGATAAACATACTCATGCTCCTCAGGATGACGCCGAATGGCCTCTTCGGTCAAAGCTATGGCCTCCTCCGGACGATCATCCACCATGAGCAAATGTGAATATTCCAGCCAGATATCCGTATTATCCGGGTCCAATTCGATCACTTTTTTATAGGAAGTTTCAGCTGATTGCAGATTATTCAAATGGTATTCGGCATCGCCGATTGCGAACCAGATCTCCGCATTATCAGGGTCCAACTCAAGGGCCTTCCGTAAGTAGTGCAGAGCTTCAAACCAACGTTCTTCATTTTGGAGTGTGATGCCTATTCCAAGCCAGGCATGGGTTTGCGAGGGATCCACTTTGGTAGCCTTCTTGTAATAGTCCCTCGCGCGGTGCATGTCGTTGAGCTGCTCATAGCACTCACCGATATTATAGTAGGTCAATGCATCCGGTGTTTCGAATTCAAATGTCCGCTTATAGCAATCAATGGCCTCGGTATGCCTTCCCATGTTGGCGAGGGTGTTTCCCTTGTTGAAATAGGCCGAGGAGAAATCCTCCTTGATAGCGATGGAGTAATCATAAGCATCAAGCGCATCATCGAATTTTTCCAATCGGGTGTATGCATTTCCCAGGTTGTACCATGCACCGTAACTGTATGGGTGGTTGTCGATGAATTTTTCGTAGTAACTCACTCCTTCCTCGAACCGTTCATTGAATTCATAACAGAAGGCGATTTCGTAAAGTGCTATATCGTTATCGGGGTTCGAATCAAGACATGCCTGAAGATTTTCGATGGCTTTGTCATAGTCGCCCCAAGATTCATAAACATATGCCAGGTTGAGATACAGCAGGTCTTTTTCTTCCGCCAAAGGAATCGCCTTGTTGAAGGACTCTACAGCTTCTTCGAATCTGCTCATGTGCGAGTAGATACTGCCACGGATCATATAAATGTCCGCCTCCTTGGGCATTATGAGCTCTGCTTTATCCAGAATGGCTAATGCATCCTCACGACGATCAACCATCGAAAGCAACTGGGCTTTTCGTAAAAG
>JBJSZR010000527.1:0-9747 GCA_046090385.1 Bacteroidota bacterium | reverse complement strand
ATAAGATCGTAATGGAATCTGAAATGATGGCTCAGATTGTCCGTCGCGATAAGAAAAAGGATGCCTGAAAACAGCAAAAACGTAACTGATTGAGTACTCAACCGAACTACTGGATGCATCCCGATGCCAAAATAGGCAAGGATGTCCGAATCGACCCATTCGCTGTAATACATGATGATGTCCTAATAGGAGACGGGTGTCATATCGGAAGCAATTCCGTCATTTTCCCTGGTGCTCGCATCGGTAATAACGTGCAGGTGTATCCAGGAGCTGTGATATCCGCTGTTCCTCAGGATTTGAAATTCGCCGGTGAAAAGACTTTTACTTTCATAGGCGATAATACCATCATCCGGGAATTCGTCACCATCAATCGTGGTACGGTCGCAGAGGGAAAAACGGTAGTAGGGGCCAATAATCTTTTGATGGCTTATGTACATGTGGCCCATGATTGTATTGTCGGCGACAATTGCATTCTCGCCAATGGTGTGACACTTGCAGGGCATGTAACCATTGATGATCATGCTATCATCGGTGGCTTGTCCGCGGTCCATCAGTTCGTTCATATCGGCTCGCATGTGATGATCTCCGGCGGTTCCCTCGTACGTAAAGATGTTCCACCTTTTGTGAAAGCCGCACATGATCCGCTCTCTTATGTGGGGATAAATTCAGTTGGACTTCGACGTCGCGGGTTCAGTAATGAATCCATTTCCAACATCCAGGAGTTATATCGCATACTCTTTGTAAAAGGTTTGACGGTGACTCGTGCTGTTGAGGAGATTGAAAAAGAATTGCCTGTCGCTCCTGAAAGGGACCATGTGCTGGATTTCATTAAAAAATCGAGTCGTGGCCTTATGAAAGGATATCGAAGCGAGGAAGACTGATTCCTTAGACTGTGGAAATCCGTTTACATGAACTCGGTAAGCGTTTCGGAAATGAATGGATATTCCGGGATGCGGAGGCTTTGATCACTCAAGGCGAACAGATTTCCATACTGGGTCCGAATGGTTCAGGGAAATCCACCTTTCTCCAGATCGTTGCAGGAGCTTTATTGCCTACGCAGGGCAAAGTGGCTTGGTTCCACTCGGGTAAAGAGATTGATGCTGAAGAGATCTATCGGCTTATATCCTTTGCAGCTCCTTATATTGATTTTCCAGAGGAATTGACCCTCAAGGAAATCGTTGATTTTCATTTTTCCTTTAAGAGGCCTGTCGATGATTTGTCCATCACCGAGCTCATCGCCATATCCGGACTTTCTCACGCATCCGACCGGAGCCTACGTTTTTTTTCCTCAGGGATGCGTCAACGTGTCCGGCTGTTATTGGCTCTATGCAGTGATGTTCCATTACTGCTGCTCGATGAACCATGTTCCAACCTCGATAAACCGTCGGTCATTTGGTACCAGGATTTGTGCGGTAGGTTCGTCAGGAACAAGACGGTATTGGTCGCCTCCAATCAAATGGAGGAGGAGTATTTCAATTGCAAACGTTCGCTTGAAATCACAAGATGGAAAAGCTGATGGAGTACAAGGTTGAATCGCTGGCTGAATTGCCACGCGTCGCTGGGGAACTGATCGCGCTTTGTGACAAGCCACGGGTCATCGCTTTTTTCGGGGAGATGGGCGCCGGAAAGACGACATTCATTCGTGCCATTTGTCAAAAGCTGGGAGTGAGTGAGAATGTAAGCAGTCCGACCTTCTCGATCATAAACGAATATCGCACAGAAAGCGGGCGAAAGGTCTTTCATTTCGATTTATACCGTTTAGAAAAGCCTTCAGAGGCTGTTTCATTAGGTCTTGAAGAGTATTTTGAAAGTGGTGAGTGGTGCCTGGTCGAATGGCCGGAAAAAATTCTAAATTTATTGCCTTCACACTGCATGGAAGTAAGGATAGATGCATCCGGCTCTATGCGTAATTTCTCGTTCAAACATGCCTGAACAACACACTCCGGGATTATCCAGACTGACATCTTCCATGTTGCTGCCACAGGAGCAGATGCTTGAGGTCAAGAAGCAGGAACGTAAATTATTCATAGGGATCCCTAAGGAGACGTCTTTTCAGGAAAACCGTATTCCCCTTATTCCAGATGCGGTAGCCCAGCTGGTGAACAGTGGACATGAGCTGTTGGTAGAGGCTGGTGCAGGAGCCGCTTCAAATTTCCAGGACTCGGATTACAGCGAAGCTGGTGCACAAATAGCTTACAGCCCGGATGCTGTTTACAAAGCCGATATCATCCTGAAGGTGGCACCACCATCCGCTCAGGAATTGGAATGGGTGCAGCCACGGCAGACACTCGTCTCTATTTTGCAGATGAGCACTCAGAACGAAAATTATATCAAGCAACTATCATCCAAAAAGGTCACTGCCGTCGGATATGAATTCATCAATGATGACTCGGGAGTTTATCCCATCATTCAAGCCATGAGCGAGATTGTCGGCAGTGCGTCCATACTTATCGCAGGCGAATATCTCAGCAACGCATTCAGTGGCAAAGGCGAATTATTGGGAGGAGTTGCCGGTATCCCTCCGACGCAAGTAGTGATTATCGGCGCAGGTACTGTCGGTGAGTTCGCTGCTCGGGCCGCTTTGGGATTGGGTGCGGATGTGAAGGTGTTCGATAATTCGACGTCGCGTTTACGCCGGATTCAATCCAGATTGGGTCAGCGGCTTTTCACTTCCGTGATCAGTCCCAATCTGTTGGTGAAGGAGCTTCGAACCGCTGATGTCGCACTGGGTGCATTGAGAAGTAGTCAGGGCCGTACGCCTGTCGTGGTGACGGAAGAACTGGTCAGTGAACTGCGTGTCGGATCAGTAATCATCGATGTCAGTATCGACCAGGGTGGGTGCTTTGAAACTTCCGAGGTCACCAATCACCTGCAACCGGTATTCCGTAAATATGGCGTAGTTCATTACTGCGTTCCGAATATCGCATCAAGGGTCAGCCGCACAGCCTCAACTGCATTGAGCAATATCTTCACCCCCATACTTATTAAAGCAGGTGAGGAGGGAGGTTTTGAAGAAATGCTTTGGAGAGATAAATCAGTTCGTAAGGGTGTTTACCTTTACCGTGGTTCCGTCACTAACAAATTCGTTGCGGATGTTTGCCGGATTCCCTATAAGGACCTTGACTTGTTGATTGCTGCCAGGATCTGATCTCAGTTTTTTCTTCTGCGAATCTCTTTTAATATCAGAGAGAGTTCTCTTCCGGTCTGACCTTTTACAGATGTGTTCTCTTGTGCTCTTCTGATCAGGTAAGGTAAAACCGCTTCTACTGGTCCGTATGGTACGTACTTGCATACGTTGTAACCTGCTTTTGCAAGGTTGAAGCTGATATGATCGCTCATTCCGTATAGCTGAGAGAACCAGATGTGCGGGTGATTGGATGGGATGTTGTTTTTTTTCATCAGTTCCGCCAGCATCGCACTGCTTTCTTCGTTATGAGTTCCTGCACATATAGCCACCTTTTCTATATGCTTGATGCAATGTATCAATGCATCATTATAGTCGCGGTCAGAAGATGCTTTGTCTGGTTGTATAGGAGACAGCAGTCCTAATTGCGTGGCTCTTTTACGCTCTTTTTCCATATAGGCTCCACGTACCAGTTTTACTCCCACCATGAAATCGGATTCTAATGCGTGATCAGACAGCTCTTTTAGATAGTTCAGTCTGTCATGCCTGTAGAGTTGCACGGTATTGTAGAGGATTGCCCTTCTCTTGTTGAATTTCATCATCATGTTGAGCGCAACCTCATCAATTGCGTCCTGAATCCATGATTCTTCTGCGTCGATGAAAACAGGTACATCATTTTTTTCAGCCTCAGAGCATATCTGATTGAATCTGTAAATGAATCTAGAATACTCATCGGTTTCTTCAGGAGAAAGATCCAATCTTGCGTTTTTCTTTTCAAGTAGACCGAACCTGCAAATACCTGTTGGTTTGAAAACACAGAACGGAACGTTCTTGTCTCCTTTGGCTCTTCGGATGGTGGAGATTATTTCATTAAGTGTGTGATCAAGATCCGCTTCGGAATCTTTTCCTTCAACCGAATAATCCAGAATCGTTCCGATGTTGAACTTGCCGAGTCGTTCAATTGTCTGGCTACATTCCCGAATGTTTTCTCCGCCGCAAAAGTGCCGGAAGATGGTTTTTTTTATCACTCCTTTTAAGGGTAATCGCAAGCTCATTGCAACATTGACAAGCGGAGGACTTATTTTAACCATCCAGTTGAGACCGATGATCCTGAAAAGCCAGTATGCTCGTTTCAGGTCGTGGTCAGTCTGGGAAGCGAATGCGATTTGTGTATCCTGAAAAAGTGGATGGCCGGATTCCATATGATAGCGCAAACGTACAGGTTTATTGATGAATCGTCAAGGTCAGATACGATAACCATTTGGCTGTTACTTTGTTACCTGATTCATTGGTCAATAGGTATTCACTACCTTTACTACATCAATGAACAGAATTCAAAAATTCCTTCCTATCAATGATTGGTCTATCTCAGCGGAGAGACCTTTTCTGATAGCTGGACCCTGCGGAGTTGAATCGGAGGAGCAGATTTATTCCGTTGCCACCGATCTTGCAAAATTTGGCGTAAACGTGCTTCGCGGAGGGATTTGGAAACCTAGGACACGTCCAGATTCTTTTCAAGGTATTGGTTCAATCGGACTTTCCTGGTTGAAGAAAGCCGGTTTGGAAAATGGCATGTCTGTGACTACCGAAGTTGCTGATCCTTCACATGTGGAAGATGCATTGAAAGCCGGTGTCGATATGCTTTGGATAGGGGCCCGCACCACTGTAAATCCGTTTCTTGTGCAGCGGTTGGCCGATTCTTTACACGGAGTCGATGTTCCTGTACTTATTAAAAATCCTGTTATTCCTGATCTGGAATTATGGGTAGGGGCGTTGGAGCGTTTTCAGCAAGCCGGGATATCAAGAATAATGGCCGTTCATCGTGGATTTTCCTCCTCCGAAAGATCCAGATTCCGCAATGCACCGCAATGGCCTATTCCTATCGAATTGCGTCTCAGGTATCCCACTTTGCCGATCATCTGTGATCCGAGTCATATTGCTGGAACCAACCAACTTGTCGGAAGTGTTGCTCAAACAGCTATGGATTTGGATTATGATGGGCTTATGGTCGAGGTACATCCTGATCCATCGGTTGCATTGAGTGATAAATCACAGCAACTCACGCCTGCTTCATTTTCCAGATTACTTTCAAGTTTGGTTCTCAGGACCAACGATTTCAAGGATGTCATTTCAAAGTCGAAAGTCGAGGAACTACGTTCATCAATCGATGAGGTGGATCGTCAGTTGGTTCTGCACTTCGCCAAGCGCATGGAGCTTTCAAAAGAAATCGGTGCCATCAAGAAGGAAAATGATGTAACCATATACCAGTTGAAAAGATGGAGTGATATTGTTTCATCTCGTCCTGAATGGGCGGTTGAATCAGGACTTAACCGAGATTTCATCCGTAAGATTTTTGAAATTATCCATGAGGAGTCCATTCATCAACAAAATGAAGTGATGAATCATGACAAAATGCAGGGTGAGCAGACAACACATTGACTAATGCTGACCCGAATACCTTTCCTGCATCATGAAATCCTAATCAGCGGGAATCCCTTGGGTGATTTTCCTGATATTTCATCATACTTCTCCGAGTATTCTTCCATTCATGTATTGTTGGACCAAAATTCATTCAGGCATTGCTTTCCAATCGTAAGACTGAAATTGTCATTACCAGAAACAAATGTACATGTTGTCGATGCCGGCGAGTCATCCAAATCGTTCCTTACCGCAGGAAAGCTGGTCGAAGCCCTTTATCGCTCTGGGGCTGATCGTTCTACTTTATTGTTGGTCATAGGTGGCGGTATGTTGTGTGACCTTGGCGGATTCGTTGCGGGCAACTACATGCGAGGTATTGCGCATGTTCTGATGCCAACCACATTGATGGCAATGGTTGATGCGTCGGTAGGAGGTAAGTGCGCAGTGAATGTGTCAGGTGTTAAAAACCTTGCCGGCCTGTTCAAGTCGCCTGTTTCCGTGCTGATTTATCCGGAATTCCTTAAAACGCTACCTGATCGCGAATTATTATCAGGATTTGCAGAGGTGATCAAGCATTGCATCCTCAGTGGCGAGCGTGTACCTGATTTCCCAAACGGCTTTCTTAATGCTCCAATCATGGAGATTTATTCCCTGATAGAGTCTTCTGTCCGCTTCAAATGCAGTGTTGTTGAGTCTGATTTTGGAGACAATGGCAACAGAAGGCAACTTAATTTCGGCCACACTGTAGGTCATGTAATCGAGTCTGTTTCCAATTCAGACGACCATGATCCATTGTTGCATGGAGAAGCAGTTGCATTAGGAATCATGGTAGAAGCCATCTTGTCCCACAATCTGACAGGTTATCCTAAGGAAAAAATGATAAACCTTTTGGCCATCATCCGCCACTATTTCGGAGCATTGAAACTTCCGGTCTTTACAGACTCTTGGCCACTACTTCTGGCTGGTGACAAGAAAACATTAGCAGGGAATTTCAGGATGGTTTTACTTGATAAAAATTCCAAGCCTAAGACAGATGTGATGGTCAGTTTGGAATCAATCAGAGGAGCTGTAGATACCCTTCCTAAGTTTTTGGAAGAAACTCCTGCCAGGTGATGAGCTTCGGTAAACCGCTCAGCGTTCAACTTCCAAGTTCGAAAAGCATTTCGAATCGTTGGCTTATACTTCAGCGATTGAGTGAAGGTGACATCAGGCTTGATGGCCTTTCAGATTCTACAGATACACGGACCTTGCAGCGCCTATTGCAGGATGATGGTGTGGATCACGATGCGGGAGATGGAGGCACTACATTCAGGTTCATGCTTGCGATTTTGAGTCTACTCCCCGGAACCCATCGTTTGGCCGGTAATTCAAGAATGGCACAACGGCCCATGAAAGAGTTGATTGACGCATTATCCGGGCTGGGAGCTGTCATTCACACGGATCCGGGCTCAGGATTGTTCCCACTTACGATCGAAGGAGGACACATGGTTGGTGGCAGGGTGGAGATTGGTGCCGAAACGTCGAGTCAATTCATCAGCGCGTTAGCACTGATCGGACCTTTTCTGAAGAATGGACTTGAGATTTCCATCGAGGGTAAGGTTGTTTCTCGCTCGTATATAGATATGACCTTGAAGATCCTTCATCAAGCGGGAAGTCAAGTCAACGCCACCACTGACCTCTTAAAAATTTCCCCCTCATCAATCAAGTCTCAGCGTGTACTGATTGAACGTGACTGGAGTTCAGCGGCTTTTTTTTATGAGGCTTGTGCATTGAAGCCAGGACTAACTGTACACTTTCCAGGACTTTTTTTCACAGGTTTTCAGGGTGATGAGGCAGTTGCGGATTTCTTTTCGGATTTGGGTGTCACAACCAGTTTAGAGGAGAACGGCATCAAAATCCATTCTTTCGAGCTTGAAAAGAAAGCACGACTGCGCTTCGATCTTATCGATTGTCCTGATCTGATGCCTGCTTTAACCATGACTTGTTTCGGCCGAAAGCAAAGAGTATTGTTTTCGGGAGTTCGACATTTACGTCTTAAGGAAAGTGACCGTATTCAAGTGCTGGCAGATGCAATTCAATCCCAGGGTGGCGATATCGAGGTGGGTGATGATACATTCGAGCTGATCGGATTCCCTGTGGAAAACCGTTCCTTCAACATAGATTCGTGCAATGACCACAGAATAGCGATGAGCATGGCGATGTTCTCGGCCTCAGGTTGTCCGGTTTCACTGGCCGGATCTGATTCTGTCTCAAAATCATTTCCGGGGTTCTGGGATGCGATCGAACCATTAAAACTTCCTGTCAGTCGCTGTTCATAGTGTAGTTTATTTGAAAGGCCAGCTCCATTCTTGACCTTCCGACTCTTCCGCCTAACGGATCGCTAAGCCATCTGTCGAAAGTACGTGTTGCTGATATTTTCACTCTTGCCGAAAATGGACCGTTGATTCTCGGTTGTGTTATTAAATACCAGCCGAAACCTTTTCAGTAGCAGAGTGATTGCCGGTAGTTTCCGGGAAGATCTTCTTCATTCATTCTTATCGCTAGTTCATAATCCGGTGCATTGAATAAGGTCGCCCGGAACTTGAATTTGAATGGCCATCTTTTGTTATCAATGTCGATATCTTGAAATGCCATCATTGCGAATTTCTTTTCAGAAATTCCATTCATTGATTTTATTTCGATCCTCGAGGTTATCGTTACACCGAATACAGGAAGCATTTCCGATTGTAATCTTAATTGATTGATTTTTTGGCTGACTGCATTCGCATCATAACGGGTCTCTTCATATGACTCATAGCGTTCCATGGTGCGAAGCATCATGGAGTATTTCGATTTTCTGTTTTGACGATAGATCATCCGTATCCCTGTTTCGAAACAAGGATTGTTATTCAAATCTCCAATAGTATTCGAACTGTTTTTTCTATTGATCAGATATGGAGTCAATTCCAACTTCGGAATAGGTTTCGCAGTAATGGCAAGTTGGATGAAAAACCGTTCATTGTTGATGAATCCGATTGCGTTTGAATAGGGTGTAAGTGGTCCCCTTTTTGAACCTCCCAGGTTGATTGTGGTAGTAATTTTTTTATCCGGATTAATGACCATTCCCGTTGCCCATCCAATATCCATAGTTGGCGAACTCGCGATTTCTGCAAACAATTGCCCTTGATTCAACTTCCAGCGACTATGCATACTTATCGCACCGGCCAGATTTTGTCGCAAATAGTATCCGATGAACCGCTTTTCTAGGATCTTATCTTTCCATACTAAGCCGCAAATTCCTGCTTCCCATCGGTTGCTACTATACATCAGGTCGAGTACCCCGCATTTTCGGCTGGTTATTTCTTTTTTATTCAGCTCACTATTGGTTCGATGATATCCGCTGATATCTTGAATGAACATATTGCTGACCGGATCACTCGTTTTCACCAATGAAATACTTCCATCCAGTCTAATATTCGATAAGGTGGCTAGTACTGATAATCTGCTCTTTTTATACCGGAATCCAATTCCTCTGTGATAACCTGCCTCACTCAGCGAAGAATGTGGACGTATCATTGTTTGGTTACTGACTACCGACCCTGGATCCATCAGAAAATTCCCGAACCGCATGGTTCCACTTACTAGACCTTGACCGACTTGAATATGAAAGTCGCCCAGTATTAATTCTGTGGTTCGGCTAAGCCCACTGTAAGACACGAACCAACTGACATAATCCGGCTTTCCATTCCGGAAAATCATTTCCCCGGCGTCTTTTTCGCATGTGATACCAAGCCTGTATCTTTCTCCTGCTGCTCTAAGTTTGATTGAGTGATTCCAATTATCGCCCTGTGTATATACGTTCCGAATAGTCTCCCCTTTCGGGAGAACAGTGTTTCTTGACTGGATGGCAAATCGTATTTGCTTGGGTTTCCATTTCATGCCTCCTTTTAAGGTGGCATCCATTAGTGTGAATTTTTCCTTCAGGCATCTTATGGTTACGGGATCGAAGCCTTTTACAATATTCAATTCTTCCCAACAAAGGATTCGTCCATTGGCTTTTTCGTGATTGATCCATGAGGCGATTTGCTCATCACTGAGGTATGTTTCAGACATTTTGTAAGTCTGCTCATCCCCATTCACGTTCAATTTCATATTCAATGATTCTGAATCTGAAGCCAGTGCTTCGTCAGTCATTATTTCAGTGTCAAAATTCACTGAGATCAAAT
>JBJSZR010000526.1:0-929 GCA_046090385.1 Bacteroidota bacterium | reverse complement strand
CTCGGGAAGCGGTCGCGAAGTGATTCACTGTTTTGCTTCTGAGGATATATCCGGATAATATCAATGACCGCCACCTTAAGAAAGCGGTCGAAACGTTGCGTAACGACGGTGTCATCGTAGTACCTACCGATACATTGTATGCATTGGCATGCGATATACGATCTTCGAAAGCGTTTGAACGCATAAGCCGGCTAAGGCAGATGAAAGAAGGAAAAGGCAATTTCTCATTCATCTGTTACGATCTGTCAAACATCTCCGATTTTACCAAACCTATCAGTAATTCGGTTTTCCGACTGATGAAGAACTCCCTCCCAGGACCTTACACCTTCATTCTGAATGCAAACAGCAACGTGCCAGCGATTTTCAAAACCAACAAGAAAACAATCGGTATCCGTGTACCTGACAATGCCATCACCCGCATGATTGTTCATGAACTGGGAAATCCGATCATGGTGACTACCGTACATGATACGGATCATTGGAAGGAATATGCAACAGATGCATCTGAAATCGAAGCGATGCTCGAAGGAAAGGTAGATCTTGTGATAGACGGTGGTAACTCTGAAATGACCCCTTCAACGGTCATAGACTGCACCGGAAACGAGCCGATACTTGTTCGTGAAGGCAAAGGACCGATCGACTTATTCTAAGTAGCCGTTACTTTTCAAAGGGTAAAAAAACTTCTGGAAGTGCATGAAGTAGATCATCCAGTGACATCGCCTGCATTGATTTTCCTGAAACTGCGATGTCTGCTGCTTTGCCGTGAAAATAAACTGCCAGCAATGCGGCATCTTCCGGGACATATCCCTGGGAGAGGAATGATAAGATCATGCCGGTCAATACATCGCCACTACCACCCCTTGCCAGGCCTGCATTTCCGGACGTATTGAACCAAATCCTACCCTCTGGAGTAGCGATGCGCGTATAAG
>JBJSZR010000525.1:0-4845 GCA_046090385.1 Bacteroidota bacterium | reverse complement strand
CCGACCATACATAATTGTTCGTATTCGGAATGGGCGCAACGGAAACCGTGATCGTATCAGGACCACACACGTTACCTGTTATGGTTACTGGTCCGGGCGTGGATGGCCGGACCGTGATTGCAGGGATGTTGATACAAGAGGTATTGCCTGTTGCGCATGTGTTGGAAGGGGTCACACAAATGGATCCACCGGCATAGGTACTGTCGAAGTTGACTGTGATTGAATTAGCACTTGACAAGCCAGAAACTCCGAAAGGAAGCGTCCAAGTATATGCTCCAGCGCCACTGACAGGGTCCACGCTGTAGGTGACTGTGGATTTCAGACAAGCGCCTGCAGGACCGATAATCGGGCCTGTCAATCCTAGTGGTGTTCCGCCGTTCACTGCAATGGAAGCTGTTGCAGTTGTTGAACAACCGATTGCATCAGTGACGGTTACAACATAGGTTCCGCCTCCGAGATTGACAGCTGACGAACCGGATTGACCATCAGACCAAACATACGAGTAAGGACTTACTCCACCGGATGCGACAGCACTGGCGGATCCGATGAAGGCTCCGCAGTTTGTCGGAGTGGTGTTCGTAGTGAGTAAGAGTTGAGTGGGTTGTGTAAGCGTGATGCTGTTAGTAGTTGCAGAGCATCCTCTGGAATCCGTCACTGTGAAGGTACGCGTTCCGGCAACCATTGCCAGAGTACCAGTTCCACTGTAGGGAGCTGTACCTCCGGAAGCTGTAACCGCTACCGTTCCTGTACCACCAAAGCATACAATGGTCGACGTAACGGTTGCAGATGCATTCAATACTGCAGGGTTGGCTACAGTGATGGCAGCCGAGCCCGTACAACCCACTGCATCCGTGACTACGTAAGAATAAGTACCAGCAGTAATGACAAAAGAACCAGTGCCCGAATAAGGGGGAGTTCCTCCGGCTGCGCTGACAGCAACGGACGTGGTACCCCCGAAACAAGGAATAGGAGAAGCAGAAACACTGACGGCCACAGGAGATCCGGATGCAACTACCGTTCCTGATGCACTAGCAGTGCAACCGTTGGGGTTTTGGGTCACTGTAACGGAGTATGTGCCTGCGACAGAAGTGCTGATAGCACTCTGCGTAGATCCATTGCTCCAAGAGTAGGATACCGTATTGGAACTGCAAACAACAGGGGCAGCAGAGAGCGTGGTAGGAGTACCGGAACAAGCGCCACCTCCTCCTGAGGAGGAAACTGAAACTGTCGGCTTGCAGGTATCCATGACAGCTGAAACACTACAAGAAGAAGTACAACCGTTGGACTGGGTTACGGTAACGGAATAATTTATTCCGTCAGAAACAGTGATACTGGAAGAAGTGCCCCCTCCAGGACTCCATGAATAGGAAGTGATGGTTGCACCCGAGACTGCGGTGGCTCCAGAAGACAATACGCTGGTGGATGAAACACAGTTGATTGGGTTGCTGGAAGAACAAGCAAGTTGCGGCGCTGCATCAACTACAACCGTTGTGATAGTCGAAAAAGAACAACCCGAACCTGTAACATCGTAAGTGACGGTGTAACTGCCGGTTGTACTGGAAGATGGATTGATTTGACCAGAAGTAGCATTCAGCGACAATCCTAGAGGTGAAGAAGAAAATGTACCACCTGTAGTTCCGGTCAATGTGACTGCAGCGGAAGTGACAGAATTACAAAACGGAGAACCTTGATAGGAAATTGCCGCACTTGGATTCGGATTAACGACAAGTGTTTTTGAACCAGTCACAACCCTGCATCCGCCGGATGAAGTCAATGTTAGAGTAACAGTTCCCGTAAAGCCGGGAGGAGGTGTATATGTTGCATTGAGATTCGTAGCCGTCGGATTAAACGCACCACCTACTCCACCGTCAGACCATGTACCGCCTGAAGCACCGCCTGAAACACTTCCACCAAGCGCTGGTGTGGAACCACCTTGACAGATGGCACTTAATACAGGACCTACTGATACAGCAGGAGAACTTACCGTAATGGATCCTGTTGCTGTAGTAGTTGAACAGCCCCCTACAGGAGTGATTGTGTAATTGAATGTACCCGCAACTGTAGGAGTACCGCTGATCGTGAATACGTTATTGGCAGAGTTGAAAGAACCTGTTACACCTGCGGGTAATCCGCTTACGGTAGCGCCGGTTACTCCACTGAACTGATATGTGATTGGAACAATAGCTGTACCTGAACAAACCGATTGAGCATTGGTACCACTTGCAGAAGTCAGGGAAACAGAACAAGACCAACTTACGATGACCAGACCCTGGGCTCCGGAACCGGGTGCACCCGTACGCGTAGCCCCACCACCACCGGCTCCATATATAGCGCCTGATGATCCGTTTCCACTGTTTACATTGGTGCCATTTCCACCAGCACCGCCATTGTTAGCGCGGGCAGCTCCGCCTGTTGTTCCTGAAGCGGCGTTACCAGCACCAAGCGATCCTGCACCACCACCGCCGCCACCACTTGCGGATCGTGAACCGGTAGCACCAGTCCCTCCGGCATAAATCAAAGTTCCAACTGCACCGACAGAAGAACCGATTCCACCAGCACCAGAAGTGCCGTTGAAAGCACTGCCCCCAATACCGCCTTTTGCAAGCACAAGATTTGCACCGAAGTAAGTATCTCCACCAGGATTGCCATTGGTTGCAGTCGCTATACCTCCTGCACCTACTACTACCTGATAAACCTGGCCGGGTGATACTGCCAATGTTCTGGAAACGAACTGCCCGCCTGCACCACCACCGCCACCATTCTTATTCGAAGATCCTCCTCTACCACCGGCTCCTCCTCCTCCCCAGCATTGAACAGTAAGAGACGAGACTCCGGCAGGTACTGTAAAAGACTGTGATGTTGTGAATGTCTGAGACTGCGCTTGTGCTTCACTGGACAAGACGGCGACTACAGCCAATATGACTAACGTGAAGCGTAGATAAATTTTATGCATGGAACATTCCTGATTGAAGGCAGTATTAACAAATAGGTATCGATGTTTTGCAACAACCGATTTGGCTTATCGGACGAACAGATTAATTACAGGTCGCCCTTAGGCCCCTATCAATCAGCAATTTAGTAAAACCAAACGGGGTTTGAAAATTAATCAGGATGAAGCCATTTACCAATCCGCAAAAACTGTTTTCTTTTGGGTGAACGATTGGTTTATTAGGGTAAAAAAAAAGGTGCTGAACCTGCAGCACCTTTGATTCCAAGGGAAATTCCAATTATTGGACAACAAGTTTTCGGTACTGCTGATCTTTACCGTTACCCACACTTAGCATATAAACTCCTGTAGGCTGGCCACTCAAATCAACCACCCTGCGCTCTCCATCCCATATGAAATCAGATACCATTCTTCCAACGGCATCTACGATTTCAACGTCGTATTTCTGAGATTTTTTTCCTGATGTGATAAAGAACTCGCCCGAAGATGGATTAGGATAAACAGCAACACTGATTCGATCAACTTCCATGACATTCACCGATGCTATGGAATCATAGAATGTGATGAGGTTACAGTTGACATCCAACTGCGGATTGAAGCCGTCGTTACAATCGGTACAAGTGACGCCAGTCACACACTGAGGATGATTCGGATGGCACAAATCCACATAACCAGCAAAGAAACGGTAGTCGACTGAAATATTCTGAGAAGAAACAAATGAAGACATATCGTAATCAAAATAAGGAGCAATGGCTCCAGGGCACCACCCTGCACGGTTATATGTCCACGTACCGTTCTGTGGAGAACAACCATCCGGATTAGGGCTGCAAGTAAGCCAGTTCTGCTGTGCGAAGGTGTTAGCACCATTCACCCAAATATTATGGGTCGCATTATAAAACTCAGCAGCGTTGTTGGTATTCAAGCTTCCCCAGCCATGACCGGTACTCACCAGTTTAAGCTTGGAAGCAACGGCTCCTGTAGGATATGCATAACTGAATGTAGGAACAGGCTGTAGGTTGGAGTAATCGCCGAACGGGAAAATATCTTTCCAGACCTGTTTGACACTGCTATACTTATGTGGCGGAGCACCTTCTTTGTAATCGAACGTCAACTGATACACAAAGCCATTATCCAACGTGGCGCAGTTCGCGCGGAAGGTCACTTTCCCCTGGAGTATGGAGGCGTAATCAGCAAGATTGATACGGTGAGTACAAGGCACACCATATGGAGTGATATAGCGAATGATTTCATACCACTGTCCGTCATGACCCTGCGCATCGATACTGGCTACACGGTCCCATGGACCACAGCCTCCGGCAGGACATGAAACAGTAAGCGTGGCGGTGATGGTATCGAAAGCTCCAACCTGAGTAGGCAGAATACCATCGCGAGTTAGGCTGATACTGTCCGTATTCAACCACACTCCGCTGAATCCAGTGACATTGTTCACATCAGTCGTAGCCGGTAGCACATTGACGTTCACGTTCAAGGAATTCACCGCACCGAAATTGCTGGTTGTCACTATCTGTATGGTATGTTGTCCGAATGAATTGGGTTTCCACCAAGAAGTGTAGTGCCCGTTACCATGATCCGTAGTAAGGTAATTTTGTCCGTTCACGACGAAACTGACCGACTGGACCGAGAACAAAGAAGGATAATCAATGGATACTTTGGCCGCCAATTGGACTGTAGATAAGCTTGACATGTAAACGTTTGCTCCGTCGACAGGATTGCGTGCTTCAACAATGGGCGCATTCTGAGTCGGATCAACCACATCGAAACAATTGACCACTGATGTTGCAGAATCAAAAGAAAGATTACCCGGCTGGCTCGCACGAATACAGACTGTTCCTGCGCCTGACAAAGTGACGATACTTCCATTCACCGTGGCAGGTCCT
>JBJSZR010000524.1:0-1736 GCA_046090385.1 Bacteroidota bacterium | reverse complement strand
CTGACGCAACTCTATGGATGCAGGGAAGAACCTGAACATGGCGATCAGAATCGGTAACTGCAGAAGTCCGGGAATGCAACCTCCCAGCGGATTCACCCCCGCACGGCGGTAGAGATTCATGGTTTCCTGTTGCTTGCGCATCGGGTCATCGCCGTACTTCTCATTGAGCTCCAACATCTCCGGTTGAAGCACTTTCATTTTTGCTTGCGATTTGAAGGATCCGAAAGTCAACGGTAAAATGATGATCCTTACAAGAATCGTAAGTAACAGGATGATGATGCCGAAATTGAGGTCGAAACTCTTCAGATAATTGAAGGTCGGGATGACAAGGAACTTATTCACCCATCCGAAAATACCCCATCCAAGTGGAATCAGTTTTTCCATTCCCAAATCATCGATTGATTTCAAAGTCTGATAATGATTCGGTCCGATATAGAATCGCATTCCATACTTCTGCTCGTTTTCACGATTGAATGGAAGCGCTATGGAAGCGGACATCATCTTGACAACGTCCTTGCTCTCCTTGTCAGTGAATGTTTCAACTACGGGAGAGTCGAAGCTTTGGTCGGAAATGAGCGTCGTGTTGAAGAAGTGCTGCTTGAAGGAAACCCATTTGACTTTTGTTTTCAATGACTCTCTCTCATCTTCTGTTTCAGAGAGATAATCTACCTCATCATCTGTGAACCGGCAATAAACCGTGGAGACGATCCGTTCTGATTCCACACTTTTTTCCTGCCTGCGTAACTGATCTTTCCAGTCGAGATTCAGATAAGTGGCATTGGTTGCAATGACATCCTGCATACCGACTGTACGGATACTGAAATCCAGTAAATAGCTGTCCTCCGGTAATGCATAGTTGAATTCAAGGAACTTTCCATCACCCGCTGCCAAGCGGAAACTGGCTGAATTTTTAGAACCAGGAGTTCTGTAAGATTGGAAAAACAGATCTTGGGTATTGATGATACGGTTGCCGGCTGAGAATGTGATATTGAAGGAAGAACTGTCCGAGCCTAAGAGTTCAACCGGACGACCATCCCAGGTCTTGTATTCTTTAAGAATAGCGGATTTTATCCGACCTCCTTTGCTGGTTACTGTGACTTTAAGCTTCTTGTTTTCCAGTGTAAAGAATTCTTCCTTTCCCGTGACGGCATTACTGAATTCGCCCCATTGCTCTTTCAGGCGGAGGTTTTTTACGGAATCAGGAACGATGGTGTCTGTCGATATCGTGGCGACTTGCTCTTTAGGTGCCACAGGTGCAACCTTGTTGGAAGCAACAGAAGCTTCAATACTGTCGCGCTTCGCCTTTTCAAGGGCAATTTGTTCCGGAGTGGGTTGATTGACGAAGAAGTAGCCGATCAGTAACGCTCCGATCAGGGAAAGTCCTATTATGGAATTACGGTCCATGTCTGGTTTTAAGGTCGCCAAAGATAGCAAAATACCCTTGTCGGGATGTGTCCGACTTACTTATGACAACGCCCAAAAAAAAGAGCCGCTACGGGTATGTAACGGCTCTGTAATCAATGGTTTGTTATCACTTTTTGGTGAATCGTATCATCTTGGCATCACCACTCATATCGGTGCGCTGTATTTTAAGGTAATAGATGCCCGATGCCAGGTCTTCAATGGTGGATCGCAGACTATTATAGCCACGGTTTACAGAGAAACGTTCCCACTTGACGGATTTGCCCATCACATCTATCATCTGTACGTCAACGATGCCGTCGTTGTTTTCGAAA
>JBJSZR010000523.1:0-15450 GCA_046090385.1 Bacteroidota bacterium | reverse complement strand
CTTTACCCTGCATATGACAAATACCTCTGCGGATTGGAGCGATAAGCTCCAGACTGAACAGCAAAGTATCTCCTGGAACGACCATGTCGCGGAATTTGGTGTTATCGATTTTGAGGAAATAAGTAAGATAATTCTCGGGATCAGGCACCGTATTCAATACAAGGATACCACCAACCTGAGCCATGGCTTCAATCTGTATGACACCAGGCATGACTGGAGCACCAGGGAAATGACCGGGAAAAAACCATTCATTCATGGTCACACTTTTGACACCGACTACATGACGGTCGGATAACTCAATGATTTTATCAACGAAAAGAAAAGGAGAACGGTGTGGAAGGAACTTCATGATTCCGTTTACATCATAAAGCGGTTTAGCATTGGGATCGTAAGAAGGGACTTTCACCTTGAGCTTATCCTTCTTGACCATTTCCCTGATCTGTCGGGCAAACTCCACATTCGCGACATGCCCCGGGCGGGCAGCCAGTATATGTCCTTTTATTGGTGATCCCACGAGAGCGAGGTCGCCGACAATATCCAATAACTTGTGACGAGCAGGCTCGTTGATATACCGCAACTTCACGTTGTTCAAAAATCCGCGCTCGGCCTTTACATTCTCCTTTTTGAAGACTTTTGCAAGATGATCAAGCTTCTCCTGAGCAATCGGTTTGTCTACGACTACGATAGCATTGTTGATGTCGCCACCTTTGATGAGATTATGTTGTAGCAACATCTCCAACTCGTGCAGGAAAACGAACGTTCGGGAATTGGCGATTTCACTCCTGAACTCCCCGACGTTGTACAAAGTCGCGTGCTGCGTGCCCAGCAAATCACTGTTGTAATCTACCATCACCGTGATACGGTAATCCTCGCTGGGCACCGCTAACATTTCCGAACGTCGTTTGGGATCTTCGTAGGTGAGATTATGGGTAAGTACGATATATTTCCTTTCTGCGGCTTGCTCTTGTACTCCCGCTTTATCCAACAATTCTACAAACGGCTGGGAGCTTCCATCCATGATGGGCATCTCCGGACCGTCGATGTCCATCAGCACATTATCGATTTCCAAGCCCACCAAAGCAGCAAGCACGTGTTCAACTGTGCTTACACGGGCTCCATTCTTTGACAAGGTGGTACCCCGCTCAGTATCGGTCACATTATCCACATCCGCTTCTACAACAGGCTGGCCGGGCATGTCAATTCTACGAAACCGATACCCATGATTTTCCTCCGCCGGATGGAAGGTGAGAGTAACCAAAGCACCGGTATGTAATCCGACACCCGATATGGAGACAGAACTGCAAATGGTGGTTTGTCGCACAACTCCCGAAGAGCGTGAACCGGCAGCCGTCTCTTTTACTGCAACTGCTTGAATATCAGACATTACAATAGGCTTGAATGGGGGAATCCCCTGATTATCAGAAGTCAAATTTAGAAAAATGCCTGAGATGGACGGGATGTTCTAATCCCCTTTTTCCCGACTTAGGGCTGATAACTGTTGCTCCAGTTCTCTAACCCGCTGTTGCAGTACAGGAAGCTGCCTGAAAACTACATAAGTCCTTTTATAATCGCCAATGGAAAAAGCAGGAGAGCCTTGAAGAATCTCACCGGATTTATCGATGCTGGCGCCTACTCCTGACTGGGCAGCGATTTTGACTCCATCAGCGATGGATATGTGCCCTACGATACCAACTTGACCACCTATCATGCAATTTCGACCGATTTTGGTGGATCCGGCAATTCCCGTTTGTGCTGCAATTACCGTATTTTCTCCAACTTCGACATTATGAGCAATCTGAATGAGATTGTCGATTTTGACACCTTTTCGTATGATGGTTGAGCCCAACGTGGCTCTATCGATCGTGCTGTTCGCTCCCACTTCAACATGATCCTCTAAGATAACATTACCTATCTGAGCGACCTTCTGATAATCGTTCTCACTGTTCGGAGCGAAACCGAATCCGTCCGCTCCGATGATAACTCCGGAATGCAAAGTACAGGAATCACCGATCACACAATCGGAATAGATCTTGGCACCTGAGAAGAGAGTACAGTCATTTCCGATCATGACATTATCACCTACATACACACCAGGATATAACTTGACATTATCGCCTATCCTGACATTCTTACCTACATATGCAAAAGCACCGATATACGGATCCTTGCCGACAGTGGCCGAGGCATCTACAAAAGAAGGATGCTCGATACCCCGCTTGTCCCTACGAACCTGGTTGTAGATCTCCAACAACTTCGCGAAGGAACGATATGCATCATCCACACGTATCAACGTAGGAGTAACAGGCTTTTCAGCTATGAAATCTTTTCCGACCACTACAAGAGACGCGGCTGTCGTATACAAATAAGGCGAATATTTGAGATTAGCCAGGAAAGTCAATGCGCCCGGTTTTCCCTCCTCGATCTTGCACAAACTGGACACGAGTACATTCGGATCACCTTCGATGACTCCACCTAAAAGGTCACAAATCTGCTTAGCTGAAAATTCCATCTTACAATCGAACTACAAGTTACAAAGATCTGATTCAAAAATGCAATGCCTAAACTTCAAGGCCGTGCATAACAACAATAATGCTTTCGCACTGGCTCACTGAGAACTTTGAGGTTCAATGTATCCGCAGCCTCCGTTATATCCTGTATTTCGCCACTCTTCAAAAGGATGCCGATCCTGTCGCTGTTGGTGGAATAGGCATTATTGTAGATGCTTCCTTGAAGCAGGAAATAAGGTAACGATTCATCATCAATTCTATTATCTGAGAGCACAATGGCTCTGAACTCCTCGGATTCCTTCCGGGAGAAAGGCTCGCGCCTGAGTACGATCTTGAACAAACGCCGGTGAAGAAGTCTTTTGCTGAGCTCGGACAAAACGAAATCGGGATGATTGGTCCAAACCTTGATGGAACTGGTGATATCGCTGTCATCCAAACCTGCGAATGCTTCCAACAATCCGGGATCAGAATCGAAATCGGATCGCGTATAATCATTCAACAGAAATGTCCTTAATGCAGGCGTGGTGAATAGGTGAGAATCACCCAGCGCTACTTGTCGAGCCCTTCGAAGAATACCGGTAAGCAGGCATTCCGCACCTACTACGGTCTTGTGCAGATAGACCTGCCAATACATCAACCGCCTGGCTACGATGAATTTCTCGATAGAGTAAATTCCCTTCTCCTCCACCACAAGCTGATCATTTCGCACCTGCAACATTTCAAGAATACGATCGAAACTGATCACACCTTCTGAAACCCCAGTGAAGAAGCTGTCCCTGTTCAAGTAATCAAGCCGATCCATATCGAGTTGACTGGAGACAAGCTGGTGCAAGAATTTCTTTGGATACTTTCCACGGAAAATGGACAATGCCAATTCAAGTGCACCCCCGAAGTCCTTGTTCAGGCGATCCATGAAAAGTGCTGACAGCTCTTCATGTTTTATCCCCCTTACGATACTGTCCTCCAATGCATGGGAAAAAGGCCCATGTCCGATATCGTGCAACAATATCGCCACAGTTGCTGCTTCGGCCTCATCTCTGGTGATCTCCTGACCTTTTGACCGAAGTATATCGATTGCTCGCCCCATCAGGTGCATGGCACCTAAGGCGTGATGAAAGCGGGTATGATGGGCTCCCGGATAGACCAGATGAGTCATCCCAAGTTGCCTAATCCGCCGTAATCGCTGGAAATAAGGATGCTCGATAAGCCTGAATACAAGGTCGGAAGGCAGTTTGATGAACCCGTAAATGGGGTCGTTCACGATCTTGAAATTGTTGGATCCTGAGGGCATTACGTCGGCAAATATCGACTAATTGTTCCAATTTGGACTGAAAGATGCAATATACTCACCGAATATCCGTTCATCAAAGTAGATCCAGTTCACAATTCTTAAGAATCCAATAGACGTGGCGTTGTTACCTTTGCGCCAGGCTATTCCGCCTTTTAAAAAAACATATGGATAAAATAAACATACTTTGGGCCGATGACGAGATGGAGTTTTTGAAACCTCACATCCTCTTCCTTGAGGAAAAAGGGTATAACGTCATAACCGCAACCAACGGCGAGGATGCTCTCCAGTTGGCTAAAACGAATAATCTGGATATCGTTTTTCTGGATGAGAACATGCCAGGCTTGTCCGGACTTCAAACCCTGACACGACTGAAGAACATTCACCCCGAACTTCCGATCATCATGATCACCAAAAGCGAAGAGGAACAGATCATGGAGGAAGCAATCGGCAGCAAAATCGCCGATTATCTTATCAAGCCGGTAAATCCGAACCAGATCCTGCTGTCGATCAAGAAAAACCTTGATAATAAACGATTGGTTTCTGAGAAAACGGCGAATGACTATCAGAAGGATTTTAGGAATATCGGAATGAAGCTGAGTGACAAGCTTTCATGGAACGATTGGGTTGATGTTTATAAGCGACTTGTTTTTTGGGAACTGGAGCTGGATAAGAACTTGGACGACAGCATGTACGAGATCCTTACCTCCCAAAAGAATGATGCCAATAACCTTTTCGCTCGCTTCATAGAACAGCGATACCTCGGCTGGCTGAAATCTGAAAGCCCTGAACAACCGCTGATGTCTCATCAGTTGATGAAGAAAAAAGTGCTGCCGGTGATCGATCAGGGCAGCGAGCCGGTTTTCATGATCTTAATAGACAATCTGCGTTATGACCAGTGGAAGGTGATTCAGCCGTCCTTGTCGCCATTTTTCCGAACAGTGGAGGATGAGCTTTTCTGTTCCATCTTGCCAACTGCTACCCAATATGCTCGCAATGCCATATTCGCAGGACTTATGCCTTCGGAAATAGAAAGTCGCTTTCCTAAGTTATGGTTGAACGATGAGGATGAGGGGGGAAAGAACATGCACGAGCAGGACTTCCTGGCTGATTTTCTGAAAAGGAACCGCAAAGAATTCCGATTCTCCTACACGAAAATCACGAACCATCAGGATGGAAAAAAACTCGTCGAAGATGCTTCTAACATGATGCAGAACCGCTTGAATGTGGTTGTCTATAATTTCGTGGACATGCTTTCACATTCAAGAACCGAAATGGACATGATCAAAGAGCTGGCAGAGGATGAATCAGCTTACCGCTCCCTTACATTATCTTGGTTCGAACATTCTCCATTATTCGAATTCATCAAAAAGATAGCAGAGAGCAAAGTAAGAGTGGTCATTACAACAGATCACGGAACTATTAGGGTGAAAGAGCCGGTCAAACTGGTTGGCGACCGTACTGTCAACTCCAATCTTAGGTACAAACAGGGCCGCAACATGAATTATGATAAAAAGGAAGTATTCGAGGTAAAGAATCCGGCTGATGCCATGCTTCCACGACAGCACCTGTCACAGGCCTTTGTGTTTGCACGTAAGGATGACTTCTTCGCCTACCCGAATAACTATAACCACTACGTTTCATACTACCGAAACACCTTCCAGCACGGTGGAATATCCCTTGAAGAGATGGTGATTCCCTTCTCGGTCTTGATCACAAAGTGATTTTCTGACCGAAAACGGATGAAGGCCAGGTGAAATATTCTGGAGCAAATGCCATTTTCACGCATTTTTTGGGGTGGGTTCATACAACCTTCATAGCTATAGGGTACTTTTGGCAAAGTAATTGGGTAAGTATCCATATCATTCAAAAAGTCACTAATCAATTACCATTGCTATGAAAAAAATCTTCAACCTCCTGCTGCTTATTGCAGCACTGACTTTGGGCGGAGCCGCATCGGTTTACGCACAAGAAACAGCACCCGCAACTGCTCCAGCTGCTGATAATCCGAATGCTCCCGAAATCACTTTCGAGAAAGACATTCACGATTACGGCACCATAAAACAAGGCGCCGACGGAAACTGCGAGTTCAAATTCAAAAACACCGGAAAAGAACCGCTGATCATCACTAACGCAAGAGGAAGTTGCGGTTGCACAGTACCTACTTATCCCAAAGAACCTATTATGAAAGGACAGACAGGTGTCATCAAAGTTCATTATGATACCAAGCGTGTAGGAGCTTTTACAAAAACCGTCACCATCAATTCAAATGCAAAATCCGAGGTGAAAACGCTCACGATCAAAGGCGTTGTAGAGGCGACTGAAGAACAGCCGGCTGACCAGGCTACGCCTTTCAAAAAAACCGGAGGCATGCCTCTTGAAAACAGCAAATAATCCACAAACTCATAAAACAAAAATCAATCTTATGAAAAAGTCAATCATCACCCTCACCTTCGCCATCGCACTTTTGGCTGGCGGAGCAACTGCTCAAAACGCAACCATCAATCCTGCCAACCAGGAAAACAAGAATGCTCCTGAACTTAAGTTCGAAGTGGAGGAATATAACTTCGGAACCATCAAGCAGGGCGATAAAGTGACCTACGATTTCTCGTTCACGAATAATGGCAAAGAGCCCCTGATCATCACCTCTGCACAAGGTTCCTGTGGTTGCACTGTACCAGAATGGCCCAAAGAGCCTGTCGCAAAAGGTGCGAAAGGCAGCATTCACGTTGAATTCAACTCAACGGGAAAAATGGGTATGCAAGACAAAACCGTTACCATTTCTTACAACTCAAAAACCGGCCAGAAAGTACTTCAACTAAAAGGAAACGTGGAAGCACCAGCTGAGAGGAAGTAAAAAATATCGTTCGAATTGCTTAATTTTGAAGCCCTTCCTGATGGAAGGGCTTCTCTTTTATACTCCTGTCGTCATGCCAAGGATTTCCTCCAAGGGTCAGCAAATGCCCGCCTCCCCTATCAGAAAGCTGGTTCCATTTGCTGAACAAGCCAAAAAAGAAGGAAAAAAGATTTTTCACTTGAATATTGGACAACCTGATATCGAGACTCCTGAGATCATGTTGGACGCCATCCGTAATTTCTCACCTAAAGTTGTGGAATACAGCCACTCTGCCGGCATAGAATCATATCGCAGAAAGCTGGCAACCTACTATGAACGTTACGACATCAAGCTGGATTTCTCCGAAATAATGGTCACCACCGGTGGCTCTGAAGCGATAGAAATAGCCATGATGAGTTGTCTTAACAGTGGCGACGAGGTGATTATTCCTGAACCCTTCTACGCAAATTATAACGGATTCTCGACCCAGGCTGATATCAAAGTGGTGCCAATCAGGTCTTATATCGACTCAGGATTCGCTCTTCCTCCAATCGAGGAATTCGAGAAATTAATCACCCCGCGTACCAAGGCGATCATGATTTGCAATCCGAGTAATCCTACAGGTTATCTTTATTCAAAGGATGAGTTGGAGACGTTGAAAAAGCTGGTCATGAAGTATGACCTTTGGCTTTTTTCTGACGAGGTTTATCGTGAATTCTGCTACGACGGGAAAGAATACATTTCAGTGATGTCCTTGGATGGCATCGAGTTGAACGTAGTCATGCTTGATTCTGTTTCCAAGAGATACTCCGCATGCGGAGCACGTGTAGGTGCATTGGTGAGCAGAAACAAGGAGCTTATGGCCTCTGCATTGAAGTTCGCCCAAGCCAGGTTGAGCCCTCCTACCTTCGGCCAGGTAGCCGCTGAAGCCGCTATAGATACACCTGATGAGTATTTCCAAAAGGTGAAGTCCGAATATGTCGCACGAAGGGATTATGTGGTATCCGCTCTGAACAAAATGAATGGAGTTTTTTGCCCAAAACCAAGCGGTGCATTTTACTGCATTGCAAGATTACCCATCGACGATGCTGATCGGTTTTGCCAATGGCTTTTAGAAAAATTCTCCTTTGATGGAAAAACGGTCATGCTGGCTCCGGCAACCGGATTCTACTCAACACCCGGGGCTGGAACCGATGAGGTAAGAATAGCTTATGTCCTTTGTCTTGATGATCTCGAGCAAGCAATGAAATGTCTCGATGAAGCCTTGAAATGTTACCCAGGCCGTAAGGCGCCGGTGGCCGAAATGCAGACCGCTGGCTGATAATCGATACTTCCGATTCAATCCGGATACAGAAGATATTTTTTTCGCATCTGACGATACCTATCCAGATCTTTCTTCCAGGATGCCCGGATTTCCTCGATACTCGTGCCTTTCTCGATTTGCTTCCTGAGTTGTGATGTACCTGCCAGACTTTCAAAAAACGGGTTGAAAAAAGTCGAATGATCGGGGGTTTTCTTGTAGGCATCAATTAATAACGACAAATCCAATCCTGACTGTCTGGATGAATCAGTGTAGCCTCGAAGATCGACGCCTTTGCATTGAATTCCTTCAAAGGGCGGATGCAACGCAACGCCAGGTTTATTCTCGGGTATGAAAGTTATATCGCCACCCTCATAGGATGGAAAACCATATACTTCAAAAGGGAAATCTGTACCGCGCCCGACACTCACATTGGCCCCCTCGAAAAAGCAGAGAGAAGGATATAAGTAAACGGCGTTCATGTTCCTCAGGTTAGGTGACGGCGCAATCGGCAATTCATAGTGCATAGAGTGAGAATAGTTTTCCATCTCAATGACTTTCAGTGAGCAAGGTTTCATTGAACTCAGCCATCCTTCGCCTATCGTCATTTTTGCAAACTCTCCGACAGTCAAACCATGAAGAACAGGTATCGGGCTAATTCCGACGAAAGATTTATGTTTCATTTCCAAAACCGGACCGTCTATCCGCTGTCCATTCGGATTAGGTCGGTCCAGCACAACGACTGGAATGCCGGCATCTGCCGATGCTTCCATCACGAGATTCAGCGTAGATATGTAAGTATAAAATCTGACACCTACGTCCTGGATGTCGAAGATGATTGCATCAAGGCCCTGCAGATCGTCAGGTGATGGCTTCCTTTTTTTTCCATACAAGGAAACAATTTTGACGCCGGTCTTTTCATCCTTACTATCCTTTATTTTCTCCCCTGCCCCAGCTTCACCCCTGAAACCATGTTCGGGAGCGAAAACAACTTCCACTTTAACTCCCTGAGCAATCAATAAATCCACAAGGTGTACTGCTGGGCTATCCAACACGGAAGTCGGATTGGCCACAATACCCACGTGCCGTTCTTTGATGAGCGGGAGATATTCATCCATGCGTTCTGCACCTAGCCGGAATCCGGCTTCATTCTTCGCGTGGCTTTGCTTGGCAGGAGAGCAGCTCACGGACAGACTTAGGATAAGAAGGAAAAAGAAATTCAAGATCGGGTGCATTGGCGACAAGTTGCCGTATCTTTCGGAACAGGCACCAATTTACGAGTTTGCATCGTGCACATTGAACGATTGATTGCTCATAGGATCCTTTTTGCTGACAAGAAGGAGAACAGGATTTCACGACCCGTGGTACGAATAGCTACTGCAGGAATAGTCCTTGGGACAGCCGTGATGATCATTGCAATCTCGGTAGTAGGCGGATTCAAACACGAAATAAGAGAGAAACTGATCGGCTTCAATGCGCATGTACAGATCAGCAAATTCGATGGTAACATCAGTCAGGAATCGGCTCCATTCGCTCTCGACTCAAGCATGGTAAAACAATTACGTGCTATTCCAGGCGTAAAGCACGTAAGGTCTGTTGCTACAAAAGCCGGTATTCTGAAAAAAAATGAAGAGATACAAGGTGTAGTGGCCAAAGGTGTAGGGCCGGACTATGATTGGGGGTACTTTTCAGACAACCTGGTTGAAGGTGAGGTCATGAAACTGTCGAAGTACCAGAAAACAGACAAGATCCTACTTTCAAAATGGCTGGCGTCCAGGCTGGATGTGCATGCCGGAGACTCTGTGAACATGTTCTTCATTCAACAGCCACCGAGAGCCAGAAGATTCAAGATAGCAGGGATTTATGATACAGGATTTGAAGAATTCGATAAACTATATCTTTTCTGTGATATTGAACAGTTAAGGAAGCTGAACGACTGGAAGGACGATGAAATCGGGGGACTTGAAGTAATGGTAGATGATTTCAAGGGATTGGAAAGCACCACTGAAGCTATCTATGAAAGCATCAACTCCGAGCTTGATGCCCGTTCGGTGAAGGAGACTTATCCTCAATTATTCGACTGGCTGGCTTTACAGGACATCAATGCTCTGATCATTATCGCACTTATGATGGCTGTTTCAGGGATAAACATGATTGCAGCATTACTTGTGATCATGCTTGAGAGGGTGCGTATGATTGGAACCTTGAAAGCATTAGGTGCCACCGACGACTCCATCAGAAAAGTATTCCTTTGGGTGTCCGCTTTCATAATCGGACGAGGAATGGTTGTCGGAAATCTCATCGGTATTGGCTTGGTACTGATTCAACAACTCTTCCACCCGATACCACTGGATGTATCCTCCTATTATGTTCCATATGTCCCGGTGAAACTCGACCTATTCAATATCATTTTTCTGGCATCAGGCACCTTCCTCCTGTGCCTGTTCATGATGCTACTACCAGCCAGGTGGATAGGAAAAGTCAGGCCAGCAACATCGCTTAGATATGATTGAGAAGCTTAAAATTTATCTTATATTTGCTATAAATAAATAGACATAATAAACTAATATTCAATATAATATAAATGGCAGCCAATCCAAATAAAAAGACCTGCGACAATATACTCGATGCTATTGGAAATACCCCGTTGGTGCGTCTCAATCGGGTCGTGGAGGGCATTCCGGCCACCGTCTATGCTAAAGTAGAGACTTTCAATCCCGGCAACTCGATCAAGGATCGGATGGCAGTGAAAATGGTCGAAGATGCGGAAAAAGCAGGCATCCTTAAGCCCGGTGGAACCATCATCGAAGGCACTTCCGGAAACACAGGTATGGGCCTGGCTATTGCAGCGATTGTGAAAGGGTACAAGTGCATTTTCACTACAACAGATAAGCAATCGAAGGAAAAAGTGGACGCTTTGAAAGCATTTGGAGCCGAGGTGATTGTTTGCCCGACCAATGTAGAACCAGAGGATCCCCGCTCCTATTATTCTGTTGCAGCGCGATTGAACAGGGAAATACCTAATTCTTTTTATCCAAACCAGTATGATAATCTATCCAATTCTCAGGCCCACTATGAGCAGACAGGTCCGGAGATTTGGGATCAGACCGATGGAAAAATAACCCACCTAGTTGTTGGCTCTGGCACGGGAGGGACCATATGCGGTACTGCTCGTTACCTGAAGGAGAAAAATCCAGCAGTCCAGATTTGGGGAATAGACACGTACGGATCGGTCCTCAAGAAAGTCAGGGATACAGGTGAGTTTGACAAGAACGAGATCTATCCTTATGTGACTGAGGGGATAGGAGAAGACTTCATACCTAAGAACTACCGATTCGAACTGATTGACCATTTCGAAAAAGTAAGTGACAAAGACGGAGCTGTCATGACCCGGGAAATCGTCCAGAAGGAAGGAATTTGGGTAGGCAATTCTGCAGGCTCTGCAGTGGCAGGATTGATTCAATTGAGGGACAAGTTGAAGCCCACTGATGTAGTTGTTGTCATTTTCCATGACCATGGTTCCAGATATCTTGCCAAAATCTTCAACGACGATTGGATGAAGAAAATGGGATATATGGAATAATCCTGATTAGTTCCTAACCACCCTTCAATTCCGTAAAAAGGGATAACCAGTTGCCAGAAAAGATGGAACGAACAGTGTTCGATATGACTGGCAGGGAGGTCCATTTAAAGCATCCTCCCAGGAAAATCATTTCTTTGGTTCCCTCTCTAACCGAGTTATTGCACTACCTCCACCTCGAAGAGCAAGTAGCAGGTATAACACGATTTTGCATCAAGCCTGAGCATTGGAGCCGTAACAAGATCATTGTTGGAGGCACAAAAACCGTAGACCTGGATAGAGTCAGACGGATTTCACCCGACCTTATCATTGGCAATAAGGAAGAAAACGTGCTTGAGCAGATCGAAAAAATGGAAATCGACTACCCTGTTTGGATCAGTGATGTGAATTCACTGGATGATGCACTACGGATGATCACAGGAATCGGAGAAATCACTTTTAGGGAGAAGGAATCACAAGAGCTTTCAATAAAGGTCTCATCGCTATTCGCTGAATTAGAGAAAAAAAACAAAGAAATCCACAAGGCAACGGTGGCTTATCTTATCTGGAAGTCGCCGTACATGGTTGCCGGCAAGGATACTTTCATAAACCATTTACTGGAAAGATGCGGCTTAAAAAATTCTTTTTCGGACCTTTCCAGATACCCTGAAGTGACTCTCGAAGAATTGAGAATGAGAAATCCCGACTTCATCTTTTTTTCAAGTGAACCATTTCCCTTCAATGAAAAAAGAATCGAAGAGGAAAGGGAAAATTTCCCGGACTCAGAATGCATGCTTGTAGACGGTGAATATTTCTCATGGTATGGATCCCGTCTGCTTCACGTTCCCGATTATCTTTCAGAATTGATGGGGCATATCAGAAAGAAAAATATTTTTTGATTCACTTTATTTCACTCCGAATGAAATCAAGTCTCACGATTTTAGCACTGTTCTTTTTCGCACTTATGGCGGAAGGGCAACGTGTAGGACTTGTACTCAGTGGTGGTGGTGCGCGCGGACTTGCACATATCGGTGTGATTAAGGCTCTTGAAGAAAACAATATCCCCATCGATTTCATTGCAGGAACTTCGGCAGGAGCTGTCGTCGGTTGCCTCTATTCCCTAGGATATTCTCCGACTGAAATGGATTCCATCGTTCGCACCAGGGAATTCCAGTCATGGGCGACTGGAAGAATCGGTCCGGAATCGAATTTTCTTTTTTCGAAACCCGAAGAAAATGCATCTTGGATCAACTTACGCTTCGCTCTTGATTCCACTTTTGGCCGTTCATTACCAACCAATGTGGTCAGTTCGGTCCCCTACGACTATGCACTCATGCGAGGCACTTCGGCTATCATAGCCCGATCGGGCTACGACTTCGATTCATTGTTCGTTCCATTCCGTTGCGTTGCCTCGGATATCGAGAAAAAAAAATCAGTTGTATTCAGCACAGGTGATCTCGCCCAAGCCGTCAGAGCCTCCTCTGCCTATCCGTTTTACTTCAGACCGGTGAATGTGGATGGTCGAATACTTTATGACGGAGGACTTTATAACAATTTTCCCGTGGATGTGATGGAAAACGAGTTCCATCCCGACTTCATAATCGGCGTAAATGCCTCCGGTGATGACGCCCCTACCGATGAAAGCAATCTGATCTCACTGCTTCAGGCACTTATGACAACGCCGACGAGCTTCACCATGATAAGGGATAAAGGGATTCTTATCGATATAGAAACAAACGATATCGGACTTTTCGACTTCTCCAGCGTTGGGAAAATAGTCGACGAGGGACACAAGGCGGCAATTAATCTGATAGACAGCATCAGCCTGTCTGTAAACAGACGTAGTATTGGTTCCGATCTACTTAGCTCCAGAAAGAATTTCAGAAAAAAAATAGCTCCGATCCGAGTAAAAGACATCGATGTAGAAGGAATTACAGAAAAGCAAAAAGAATACATCACTAATCTTGTCAAGCGCGACACTGGAATCGTTCCTTTGGATAAGCTTAAAGACTCCTATTTCCGTCTGTTGTCGGATAAGAATATCAGAAGTGTAGATCCTAAACTTATTCTTGATCCTGACGACAGCACATATACACTGCATTTGAAAGTAAGGCGTGAGCGGGACCTGATAACCCGATTTGGAGGAAACATTTCTTCACGACCAATAAGTGAAGCTTATGCAGGCATAACCTACCTCTTTTGGGGTAAGAGGGCATATAATTTCACCGGCAACTTTTACTTCGGAAGGCTTTACACTTCAGGGCAGACAAAGTTCAGAATGGAATCGCCCGCAAAAAGGCCATTCTTCCTTGAGCTGGATGCGACTCTTAACCAATATGATTATTATAGAAGCGCCAACGCATTTTTCACAGAACAACGCCCGGCTTACATTGTAAAATCTGATTATTATTTCGGTGTGAATTCAGGGTTTGCAGCAGGAAACAAAGCCGTAATGTCGATTGGTTCAGGATATATCCGTCTGGCTGACAACTATTATCAGACCCAGAATTTTTCACAATCGGACACAGCGGATAAGACATACCTCACAGGCATGACCGCTTTTTGGAGTTTCGAACGAAACACGCTCAACAGGAAGCAATATGCCAACGAAGGCTCTTCATTCAGAATAAGAGCCAGATACGTGAACGTCCGGGAGAAAACCATACCAGGAAGCACTTCTGTCAGTAAAAGGATCGATATCGATCATCACGCTTGGCTTCAGGCAAACCTTCACTATGAAGACTACACGTTAACAAGAAAATATTACAAATTAGGAATTTCATTGGACGTTACGTATTCCAATCTGCCATTACTCAACAACTATACTGTTTCAGTCGTCAATTCACCTTCTTACGAACCGATCTTGGAAATGCATACGCTCTTCCTTCCTGAATTCAGAGCCCCAGTATTCGCAGGAGCAGGGATCAGAAACATTTTCAGTGTCAGGAGCAATCTTGATATACGACTTGAAGCTTATGCATTCCAGCCGTATCAGGAATTACTTAAAACATCCGACAACCGGACCGAGTATGGCAAAGCGTTCGATAAAAGATATTATCTGGCATCGACTGGCGCCGTTTTTCACAGTCCTATCGGACCATTAAGCATGCAGGTCAACTACTATCGTGAACGGAAAAACCCAATATCAGTCCTATTCACTGCCGGCTTCCTGCTTTACAATCCAAGTGCTTTGGATTGAACCTTACTGAACTCAACCTAAAATAATCAATGAATGGAAAAAGTGATCGAAATAAGAAGATTCGAGAATCTCCATATACTGCTTTGGCTTGTAAAGGATCTCTGCTGGGTCACATTTTCAAAAGCGGCAGGAATACTGATGATCATTCCAACTCTCCTGCTCGCGATTTTCATAACATGGAAAAACAGAAACGACAATGCAGAACTCTCTCACAACATCGCAATATGTATGTGGATTTGTGCCAATTCCGTTTGGATGATTGGCGAATTCTACCTGAATGATACCACACGAGAAATAGCCGTGGTTTTTTTTGTAATCGGCCTGCTCTCCATGCTTTATTACTATTTCGCCGCACTAGTTTCAAACAATCTTAGCGGCAAAAAGCACCCCTGAAAAATCCTGGAATCAAGCCTGAGCTGTCGGTCCACCGAAGTTCATAGGGATACCGATAGACTCCGTCGGCTTAATTACGCCGTGAACTGATTCGTACTTCTGCACGTTGTCAGCCAATGCAGCTAGAAGTCTTTTGGCATGTTGTGGCGTGAGGAGAATCCGGGATTTGACTTTCGCTTTTGGTACACCAGGCATCACTTTTACGAAATCCACAACGAATTCCGCATTACTATGCGTAATGATAGCCAAATTTGAATAAATACCGTCAGCAATCTCTTCTGTCAGTTCTATATTCAACTGGTTGGGGTTCTGATTATCCTCCATGTTCTGTTTGTTTGTTTAGGTTAAAAATATCCTTTTTTTTCAAG
>JBJSZR010000522.1:0-883 GCA_046090385.1 Bacteroidota bacterium | reverse complement strand
TGTTCCTTCAAAATGAAGGATCAGTCACTGAGGTGCTGAAATTATTCAAAGACAGCACATACGACTTCCTTAAGTACGAGTATATCAAGGATGAGCGCTTCGGTGTATCCCGTAATTATTGTACGGTTACGCGTGACACGGGAACATATTCATTGAAATTCAAAAAACTCATTTTGAGTCCCGGAGTACAGAGCAAAAACACGCATGGAGTATTGACCACATTTTGGATCAGCTCCAATGGTTCACTGTACGGAACGCTGATGGCATCCCTTATGAAGAGGTCAGCATCATATTTCCATGAAACAAAAGACCGGTCTTATAAAATGCCTTTTTATATCGACCCGATCAGCGGAGTGATTGTGGATAACCCGGAGGCAAAAGACCGGATCGATCTTCAGGAATTGGTAAGATATCTGATAAAAGGGGCAACGAATGAAAGAGACAAGTTCTCGCGGATAGCGTTATTCATAATGAACAGCATAGACTACGACCATCCGAAATTATCCAACAGTCAGCCACCCGAAGCGAGTTACGAAATCAGAGCGATACTGGCCGGCCCGTACCGTTTCGGTGTGTGCGCGGATTATTCTAGAATAGCTGTGAAACTATGCGAGTATGCTGGTTTGACGTGTCGTTATGTGACTGGTGCGGCAAAAAACTCAGCCGCCGACTTGAACTCAAACTCACTTTCCAATCATGCCTGGAATATTCTGAAGATAGGGAATATCCAGGAAATCCACGATATCACTTGGGAAGATGTCACCAGACGAGGAATCTGGATGAATGTCAGTCCATCATTGATGATCTATTCTCACTTCCCGGATGATGTAAAAGATCAGTTGCTTGAAAAGCCCATGAACTATCAGGACTTCAATGGCTCGCC
>JBJSZR010000521.1:0-1974 GCA_046090385.1 Bacteroidota bacterium | reverse complement strand
GTTCGAATCCCGCCACCCCGACAACCATGGCCGGATTCTTTTCCGGCCTTTTATTTAGTCGATGGAGTTACTGAGCATCTTTTCTACGGATGGAATCATCGGTCTGGTCACCCTGATCGGGTTGGAAATCGTTCTTGGTATCGACAATATCATATTCATCGCTATCATTTGTGGTTACCTCCCTAAACAGGAACAACAACGTGCACGTGTCATCGGTTTGATGCTTGCTATGGTCTTCAGGATCATCCTGCTGATGGGCATTTCATGGCTGACTCACCTAACCGAACCGCTGTTGGAAATAGGCATCATCCGCCCCAGCGGTCGTGACTTGATCCTCTTCATCGGAGGTGTTTTTCTTTTGGTGAAAACCGTTAAAGAGATCTATGAAAAACTCCGTGTATCCGAACTCACCGAAGAGGGAAAGCCTAAACCCAGAGAACGAAGAATGACCGTCGCTCAGGCGATTTTGCAAATCACACTGATCGATATTGTTTTTTCTTTCGATTCCATACTCACTGCAGTCGGTCTTAGCAATGATGTGACGGTGATGATTACTGCGGTGATTGTTTCCATGATCGTAATGATACTTTTTGCACCCTACGTCAGTGATTTCATCAATAAGTATCCAACCATAAAAATGCTCGCGCTGACATTCCTTGTTGTGATAGGACTTCTATTGATGCTCGAGGGTTGTCATATCCATTTTGACAAATCATATGTCTATTTTGCCATGGCTTTCTCCCTGATAGTCGAGCTCTTGAACATCCGACTCCGCAAGGTCAAACACCAGGTGTTCTGATTACTGCTCTTTATTTACTCCGTTTTTCGCTTTTTTGAAAAATTAATGGTTGTTTTTCTTGCGTTCTCACCGATTTTCGTCATATTGAATCCGTTCCGGTTGCTTTATTTTCGACCATGATCAAAGGCAAAGCCCCATATCCGTTCGAGACCATAGCTCTTGCAGTAGGATTCACTCCTCGTTTAGAGGCCCTGATTGCGGCTACAAGACGATTGCAGCAATTGCATGATGCAAAAGTTGTTTTCATTCATATAGGAAAAAAGACTTCAGATAAACAGCGGGCTCTTGCTGACATGCTCAATAAATACGGCTTCAGCGATATGAATGCCAAGGTGATCTGGGAACAGGGGAATGTGGTCGATACGATCACCAGGATCTGCAAGCAACACGTGGTCGACCTGCTGGTCATGGGCGCATTGAACCGTGTAAGTACTATTTCTTACTACGTCGGTACCATATCAAGGGATGTCGCTAGAAAGGCCAAGTGCTCGGTTTTGCTGTTGACCGACCCGGACAAGGCAAAAGGGACATTTCAACGTATCTGTGTCGGAGGGCATGAGCATCAGAAAACTCCATTCACAGTGAATACTGCGCTCTACATCGCCGAAAAGGAGTTGTCCAGTGATGTAGTCGTAGTCACGGAGATCGATGTGCCCGTAATGGAAATGGGATTGTCGGAAGATTCTACTTCGTCTGAAATAGAAAAGATGAGGCACGATATGCGCATCGAACAACAAGATCGTCAGTCAGAACTTCGCAAAAAACTTGAGAGTACATCGGCCAACCTCAGTTTCGCCACCATCTCCGGTCGAAGTGGTCACTCCATAGGTCAGTATGCACAATCAGAGCATTTTGATCTTTTGGTTGTTAATTCTCCGGATCACGCGCTCAGTATCTTCGACAGGATATTCACGCACGACATCGAATATCTTTTATCCGAATTGCCTTGTAATCTGCTGATCGTGCACTCACGCTTCAGTGGCAACGCCCTCTGATACGATGTCGCAACTTACCAATTATGAACTGGTCGTATTATTGCTTTCGATCAGTGTTCTTTTGATAGCATCCCGGGTATTGTCGGAGTTCGGACGTAAATGGGGCCTGCCCATACTTATCGGAGAGATCATTGTTGGTATCCTGCTGGGACCGACATTGCTGGGAAGGATCATTCCTGA
>JBJSZR010000520.1:0-1476 GCA_046090385.1 Bacteroidota bacterium | reverse complement strand
TGTAGAGCCCAGCTTGTGAAGCGATGGTGCGGTACCATCTTTCCCTGAATAACGTGCGATTCGATGCAAGGAATGAATACTGACGTAAAGTATGTCATTGTCCCTGTAAACCAACCGCACCGCTTCCTGTGGCTGCCCATTGACCATGATGGTCTCCAGTCCGGCGAACTTACCGATACCATGATCGATATGCGTAACGAAATCTCCAGGCTTCAGACTGTAGATTTCCTTGATGGTAAGCGCTTCGCTGCGACTGTAATTTTTACGAAGCCTGAATCTGTGATATCGGTCGAAAATCTGATGATCCGTATAGCAGGCTATACCTGATTCCAGATCGATGAACCCTTCGTGCAGTGAAAGGCAAATGGCTGTAAAATCGACTTGGTTTTCTACCGGATTCTTCTTTTGAAGATCTTCGAAAATAGAATAAAGCCGTTCCACTTGCCGAGGTGAATCAGCCAGTAAAATATTCGAGATCTTACTGACCAAATTACGTTGTAGGTCACGGATCAGCAGTTCGAAATTCTTATTGAATGAAGGCTGTGGCTTGCAGTCGGCCTGAAAGGTGCGTGCATGCGAATAAGATGTACGGGTCCCGCATTCGATATTCGTGAATCGACTCATGCGCTCCTCCAACCGTTCCGCTTTTTCAAATACGGCATCCAGTTCTGAAGCTTCATAGGACTTGGAGGCGGAAACATGAACGATTGCTTTTTCCAAACCGTCCCTGATCGAATGCCAGGTATCGGGCAAGTCACGCGACCATATCACCGTACTGTCGGGAATGAAGTCAAGGAACGAGCCTTTCACCTCGGAAACCGATTTGGACTGCACATCGGGAAGGATGGTGACATGATTCATCGATGTAACCGACAGCTGTGATTCGGGATCAAAGGTGCGGATACTCTCTACCTGATCACCGAAGAACTCGATCCTGTACGGCAACTCGTTGGCGAAAGAAAAAATATCCACGATACCACCTCTAATGGAAAATTCGCCGGCCTCAGCCACGAAATCGACGTTGTCGAATGCATGATGATGAAGAAATTCGTTGATGAATTCAGTAGAGATTTTTTCTCCCACTCTCAATTCTATCGAATTACGATCAAGCCCTTTACGGTCGATGACCCGCTCACTCAAGGCCTCCGGATAAGTTACCACCGGCATACGGGTACCACGGTTCAGCCTGCTTAGCACTTCCGCTCTCAATAGTATCGACCCCCTATCGGTTTCCTCCAATGAAAAGGACTTTCTGTAAGATGACGGAAACAGCATGGCCTGGTTATCGCCCAATAGGCTTTCCAGGTCGTTCAGGAAATAAGCTGCAGATTCGTAATCGGGAAGGATGAAAAGAAACGGCCTCTCAAGCATGGATGGTACTGGAATAAAAGCGAGCGATATTAAATTCGAACGATATCGATTTGATGTTGTTGTAATTGGCGCGGGCGGCGCCGGATTACGAGCTGCAGTTGAGGC
>JBJSZR010000519.1:0-2989 GCA_046090385.1 Bacteroidota bacterium | reverse complement strand
CAGACAAGAAAAAAGCTTCTTTCGGGTAGAAAGAAGCTTTCATGTCCCGGTATGCGGGATGTCTTATTTGTCTTTCAAGAAATCCTTCACGTGGTCGTTGTGAACCACTTCTTCCTTGAATTGATATCCACCGGTAACAGGATTCTTCACCATTTTGATTACTTTGGAGAATTCCTTGCCTTTTCCGGTTTTCAGGGTAGCAACTACTTTCTTAGCCATGGATGATTGTCTTTATTTATGGATTACTTGATCTCTTTATGAACCGTCATCTTTTTCAAAATCGGATTGAATTTCTTCATCTCCAAACGATCTGGTGAGTTCTTCTTGTTTTTTGTAGTGATGTAACGTGACGTACCAGATTGTCCGCTGGTCTTGTGCTCGGTACACTCCAGGATTACCTGGATGCGGTTGCCTTTCTTCGCCATTTTTTAGATTATTGACCGAAGCCATTAAGCGGACTTCGGGGGCGCAAATATAATAAAATGGCCTTCATGATGTCAATTTTCCGTCGTTTTTTTTAGTAAAAACAGATCCTACAATGTCTATTTGCCTGATTTCAGGCGTTTTTCCAACAAATCAGACCTTGAGGGCAATGTACCGGACATATTTACAGGCTCTTTATCAGTTATAAGAATATCATCCTCTATCCGGATTCCTATATTCCACCATTTAGGGTCGCAATCGCTTCCCTCCGGAATGTAAATGCCCGGTTCGACCGTTATTACCTGCCCGGGTTTTAATTCTTCATAATTACCCGGGTCATGCACATCAAGCCCGAGGTAATGGGATGTGCCGTGGGGGAAGTATTTTTTTGCTTGTGATTTTTCTTTGATGATTTCCAACTTAATCAGACCTTCCTGTATCACTTCCATAGCTGCACGATGCGGTGCTTTGAAATCCTTACCGGCTACGCAGGAATCGATACCTGCTTTTTGGGCCTCCCAAACCAAGTCGTAAAGTGATCTTTGGGGCTCTGAGAATATACCATTTACCGGAAGTGTGCGGGTGATGTCAGCCGTGTATCCATGATACTCTGCTCCCATATCCAGCAGGATCAGGTCGCCATCACCTGCTTTACGACGGTTCTTTTCATAATGAAGTACGCAGCCGTTTTCGGCAGCTCCGCAGATACTCGGGTATCCGATATCTTCAGCACCTGAGTGATGAAATACATACTCACCTACTGCCTCGACCTGATATTCTAACCAACCGGTGCGGACAGAGTCCATCATGCGAAGATGCCCTTCAACGGAAATATCAACGGCTTTTTGAAGCAAGATCAGTTCTTCCGGCTTTTTGATTTCCCGGAGAGAAGCCATGAACTGTTCCAAGGCGCCTGTTTCGAATTTCAGCTTCTTTCCGATCCTTTCCATGATATCCGACAATTCGTAGGGGTCGTAAGGGTCATTTACAACTCCTTCTGGCACTTTGGATAGTAATGCCTTTTTGAACTTCTTAAAAGGTAATTTAAAAGCTTCATTGTTGTCGGATGTCATTGCATCGATAATTCCTGAAATTCCCGTTACCTCTTCGGGTGTGGCGATACGACCAGTCCATAATTCTCTTTTCTCATTTCGCTTTCTGACGATTATCCGTTCTGAAATCTTATTGCCGGTGGGAAGTAATACAGGCTCTTTGAATACGAATAATACCGCATCAGGATCCCGGTAACCAGTGAGATAATAGAAATCAGGATCCTGATGGTATACGTAATTCACATCATTAGCTCTGTTGCGTACCGGAGAGCTGAAAAATACCGCAACTGAATTTTCCGGCATCAATTCCCTTAGGCGGTTTCGATTGTCTGAAAAAAAGGTGGATGGCAATAAATCACTGTCGTATGAAAATTTCTGTCCCCCTTGCCCGACTACTTCGATGCAAAGGAGAAATACGATCAATGTGCAGACCCAAAGTGCTCTCATCTTCCTTAAAGGTACGAAACAAAAATGCCGGACTTGAGGCCCGGCATCTTTGAATCAGATATATCAGATCAGATTTTACCTTTTTTGATGGCCTTTTCAATAGCAGAAGCTATTCCGATCTTGTTGATCGTACGAATCGCAGATGTGGACACCTTCAAGGTAATCCATTCGCCCATTTCAGGGATATAGAACTTTTTAACCTGCAGGTTCGGATTGAACTTCCGTTTTGACTTCTTATTGGAGAAGGAGACATGATGTCCACCCATCGCCCTCTTACCTGTTAAATCACATACACGTGCCATGACATTAATCTTTATCGAAATTCGAGGCGCAAAGATACTTTTCCGGTTTCATTATTCCTACATTTCCTCAAATAATCTTCAATTTTGCAACTTACCAAGTTGATAACCTTGAAAATCAGACCAAAAACGGCCATCGTCCTGATATGTTTGTCACCACTGCTTTTTTTAGGCACTTGGAGCAGACATGATTGGGGAGATGATTTTGCGCAATATCTCATTCAGTCCAGGAATATCGTTGAAAACAAGTCTCAAACGGATAATGGATTGGTTTTTCCTGAGTCAGGTGATCATTATGCAGTCACAGCCTATCCTGTAGGTTTCCCACTCTTGCTGGCTCCTGTTTATGTGTTTTTCGGCCTTGACATGATGCCTTATTTTTTACTGTTATCTGTACTATTGATAAGCTCTGGCTTGTTGCTTTTCAACTACTTCAATCAACATCGGCCTGCTTTCCTTTCACTCATTATCGTGCTGGCTTTCTGTTTCAACCGCTATGTACTTGAATGGAAGTGGCAGATATTGTCGGATATCCCTTTTCTGTTGGGCGTTGTCATGACATGGGTCTGTTGGAAGCCGGAAAAGAAGTCTTGGAAAATTGCATTGACTTGGGGTTTGTTCTGCGCGTTTCTTTCTTCTGTTAGGATTGTAGGAGTCACCATACCTGTCGCAATGGTGCTGACCATATTCCTGAAGCGCGCCCAGCCCTTTGCTTCAGGGCTCAAGGAGTCCGTCTTGTTGATGGCATCGACCATTGTGTGTTTTTTA
>JBJSZR010000518.1:0-7805 GCA_046090385.1 Bacteroidota bacterium | reverse complement strand
GTCACGGTGGAGGTGAGGTTGAATGGATTTCCGACTGCTAAGACCCATTCGCCGACTTTCAAATCATCAGAATTGCCATAAGGAATAAAAGGTAATCCCTTCTGGTCTATTTTCAGTAATGCAAGGTCCGTGCTCGGATCAGTTCCAATGATACGGGCTTGGAAATTCCGGTTATCGTTGAGTGTGATTTCGACATTGTCTGAATTCTCCACAACGTGGTTATTGGTGATGATGTAACCGTCTTCGGTAATGATTACTCCCGAACCTGTTGCTTCCTGCTTACGTTGTGGTGATGGGAATCCCCAAAAGTTGAACGGGTCATATCCCTGACTTGAATTCCGACCGGTAAAAGAGGTTTTGACGTGAACTACCGCATGAATGGTCTGTTCGGCAGCAACTGTAAAATCCGGCAGCTGGCCAGGCAATGAAGGTTGACCTGTTTGTATGATCCTGGCCTGTGTCGCTGCCCGGTTCAGCTCGGATGGCAAAACAGTGCTTTCAGCAACGCCGCTGTAAAAACGCGCTCCGGCGATGCCGGCAATTAGTGCTATGATGATGGTGCTCAAACTCTTCTTCATGATGGTTGATAATTGGGATTTGTTTTCTCTTTTTTGCTCAAAAATGATGCCGCCAAAGTTCAGACTGCCAGAATGAATGCTCTATGAACAGACATGTTAAGAACAGTTAGTTCAGGGTTAATATTTGTTAAGGAGTACTGACAATGTTACAGTAAATTTGTCCCCGACAGGTCGGAAATCAATATTCGGTTTTTGTCCATCTCATCCAAGACAATGCCCCGTTTAGACAATCAACAAGTAATACTCGGATTGCGTAACGCGTCCGATGATGCATTGTTGTATGTGTGCAAAAGATATTTTCAGTCCGTTCGTCGCTGGATCAGGAAAAAAGGAGTACCTGATGCCCGAACCCCGGTCGTTTTTTCAAAAATGCTTACCGGTCTAGTAAGAAACATTCAGGAGAAAAGGCTAAGCGGTCCGGTTGACTTTGAAGCGCTTCTCCGTGACGTTATCGATGATGGTCTTTCAAGTTTCAAAAAAGACAAGAATTCAGACGCAGCTCCAAAAGATATCTCTGCCTCAGTAGAAGTGGCTGCCCGTTGCTATAGTGCACTCGATCCGACTGCGGGCCGGCTGTTGGAAGCTTACTACCTTGAAGGGCTCAACTTCGAGGAGCTTGCATCCAGGTTCGGATATGGAAACGCTACCATCGCAGAGTTCGAGGTTTTACGTCAAATGGCCAAACTCGAGGGTTTGGTGCATATCAGTCTTGAAAAATGACCGCTCTCGATCATAAATCCCATGATAAGGACGGCAGGTTGATCGACCGCTATCTGCTACGCCAACTCAGCGGCGCAGAGCTCAAACTGTTTGAAGACCGGATGCATTCGGATACCTCATTCCGACATCGGGTGGAATTCAGAAGCCAGATTATTGATGGGATTCGTATATCCGCTGATACTGCACTCGAGAAAAAGATCTTCGAATTCCTCTCTTATCGAAAATCACGCATCCCGTTCGGACTGAAAATGCTCTCGGCCTTCATATTAGTTGTCCTTACCGGCTTGCTGGTTTGGAACTATGTGGGAGATAATTCCTCAAAGAAAACGGGACTTTTCGATTTCAAAGGGATCGCCCGAAGGACGCCCCGCACTGCCGAAAACCATGCTGATTCTTCAAGTCATTTTCTTAGTCAGGTTCCGGTTTCCGACTCTGCCGTTATTGAGTCAACTGAATTGGACACAACTCTTTCTGCGGACGAGGTTCAATCTGATTCAATGGTTATAAACGATGGTGAGGAGGAGATCGTTGTCCGTAAGGACCAACTGGTGGCCAGTAAAGCCATGAATTCAAGGTTGGTAGGTGCGGAAACCAAACAAGTATCCTTGGCTGCCGACGCTGCAAAAAAACTCAATCCTGATGCCGGCTTGCCAGAGATATCGGATGATAAAATCACCTATCAGGTCGAATTCTGGGTCAATCCTATCAACTATGAAGGCTATCGGTTTTCAGGTGACCGGCTTATTTTGTTCGGGATCGATAACCCGGATGCATGTGAATTGGTATCAGTAAATGGTTCACTTTATCTGAAGTCCTCCGGTGAAGTTTTTGAACTCGCTCCTTCTGCGGATTTGCGTGGTTATTCGCAGGTGCGCGATCCGGAGCTCATCAAAACGATCAAATGAGTTCCCATTTCTCTTTCAGTAAATATCATGGCACAGGAAACGATTTCATCATGATCGATGATCGTACTTGCTCGTTCAATTTATCCACTACCCGGATACATGCGCTTTGTAACCGCCGTTTCGGAATCGGTGCCGACGGACTTATTCTTATCCGACCATCCGATAAAGCCGACTTTCAAATGGTTTATTTCAATGCGGATGGAGGCGAAGGAAGCATGTGTGGTAACGGTGCCAGATGTGCTTCCGCTTTTGCATATCGGATCGGACTTGGGCAAAAAGAAATTGTTTTTGAAGGTGTCGATGGTATGCACACAGCGACTTTGCTGGGAAATGATATCGTGAAGTTGAGGATGAATGATGTGAAGGAATTCAAACAGCGTATCGGATTTTCATTCGTTGATACTGGTTCTCCTCATCTGGTTATACCTGCAAGTGATTTGGAATCAGTTGACGTGAATCAGGTAGGCAAAAAATACCGGCATGATGTGGAGTTCGCTCCGGGGGGCACCAACGTCAACTTCATCGAATTCAAAGATGAAGGGTTATTTGTCAGGACCTTCGAACGTGGAGTAGAGGAGGAGACGCTCTCTTGTGGCACCGGTGTTACAGCGGTTGCACTTGTCGCACATCGTAACGGATGGGTGGCCAGCGATGCTGATTTTGTCGACATCCGTACCCGTGGTGGCGACTTGAAAGTGTTTTTCAAGCCGGATCCAACCGGTGGATACCGAGATATTTTCCTTCAAGGTCCGGCGGTTCATGTCTTTGATGGCCAATTCTGCTGAAACCGTTTGGTGTTAAAAGCCTTGTGGAAAGTCTGTTACTACTGGCACTTTTGAGCTATCCTCCTGCTTATTTTTGTGAAAAAGGTCAAGGAATATGTTGCTTGTAGGAGAACTTGTAAGACTAAGGGCGCTGGAGCCTATAGATTTGGATCGGCTTTATCGTTGGGAGAATGATACCTCCGTCTGGAGTGTAAGTGGTACATTGGCTCCTTTCTCGAAATTCGTTCTTGAGGAATTCGTCAACCAGGCTCACCAGGATATTTATACGAATAAACAGTTGCGGTTGATGATCGATCTGAAGTATGTGGGTGAAGCGGACGATAGCGACGAACTCAAGACGATCGGATGTGTGGATCTTTTCGAATTCGATCCCAGAAACCGCCGTGCAGGGCTGGGAATCCTCATTGCCGACCGTGCCGATCGCGGTAAAGGTTATGCAACGGAAGCCTTGCATCTGGCACTGGAATACTGTTTCCAGGTACTCGATCTTCACCAACTTCATTGCAACGTGCGTATCGATAACCAAAGCAGTGTAGCTTTGTTCAAAAAGTCGGGGTTCGAGATTAGCGGACTTAAACAGGACTGGATCTATGAAAACGGACGTTTCGTTGATGAATACATCATGCAGCTTGTCAGGAAGTGATTATGCTTGCCTACATGTTGTTTCGTTTTTTTTAATCGTCTTTTCATTCTTTTCCTGCCAGACAACCGAAAGAAAGGTTGAAAAGGATTCTTATGCCAGTCTTGATTCTTCCGTATATCACGTGGGAATGCAAACGTGCAGACAGTGTCACCCCGATAAATACGAATCATACATCAGGACCGGAATGGGTAGATCGCTCGATGTCGCATCAAAAGCGAAGAGTGCAGCTCGTTTTTTCGATCATGCGGTTGTCTTCGATACAGTACGGAACCTATGGTATTACCCTCATTGGTCCGGTTCAGATTTGTTTTTCGATGAGATGCGTTTGAACGGCCGTGACACCGTCTTTCTTCGTTCCGAACAGATCGATTACATAGTGGGTTCGGGCCAGCATACCAATTCTCATCTGACCGCATTCAATGGTTATTTATATCAGGCACCATTGACGTACTATACGCAGGAAGGTAGGTGGGACCTTCCGCCGGGATTCGAAGGTGGACATAATTCCCGCTTTAACCGGGAAATCGAATTGGAGTGCATGTCTTGCCACAATGCTTACCCTGCTTTGATTGTCGGTTCGGAGAACAAATACTCGGTAGTTCCCTCCGGGATAGATTGTGAACGCTGTCATGGTCCCGGAAGCAGGCATGTGGCACTTAAAAGCAAAGGAGAGTTGATTGATACATCTTCGCAGATCGATTATTCGATTGTCAATCCTGCCAAGCTGCCGATCGACTTGCAGCTGGACATCTGTCAGCGATGCCATATCCAAGGCAATTCGGTACTTCAGCCTGGAAAAACATTTCTCGATTTCCGTCCCGGCGCACAGCTTAAGGAGATCATGGACGTTTATATGCCAGTTTACAAGGGAAGGGAAGACGAACATATCATGGCATCGCATGCAGAAAGGATGAAGTTGAGTCGCTGTTTCCTTGAAAGCAGAAAAAAAGCGGAAGCGAATGGATCAGACAAAAAACTTAGGCCCTATGAAGGTGCAATGACTTGTGTGACCTGTCATGACCCTCATGTCAGTGTGAAGGAAACTGGTCCGGAAACCTATAACAATGCCTGCCGGAAGTGCCATGCGGGATCGAACGGAGGCACTGTCTGTTCTGATGCAAAATCCATCAGGATGAAGGGCGGGGGAAATTGTTCAGGCTGTCATATGCCTAAAAACAATACCATCGATATCCCGCATGTGGTTACCACCGATCATCGTATTGGTCGTCCGGTCTCCAAGCAAAAGGTAGCGTCTATCCGTGAATTTGTCACATTGTCTTGCATAAACAATCCTGACCCATCTGATCTGTCACGAGCAGTCGCATTTCTGAATCAGTTTGAAAAGTTCGTTAGCAATCCCGCATATCTGGATTCTGCAAGTCGTTATTTGAATCAAGGTGATGAAAAACGATTTCTTATATGTTATAATGCACTCATCAGATGTGCTTATTTGAAAAAGGATTACACGGAGGTTATGCGACTAGCCAAGAAGCGCTCTGCTATGGCTGCTGAGGTTAAGAAACATGATGGTGAGGATGCCTGGACATTTTATCGCATTGGGGATTCCTACGTGAAATCAGGTGAATTGGAGTCGGGCATCCAATGGCTAAAGGTGGCAGTGAAGGTCCTGCCGTATCAGCTCGATTTCAGGTCGAGATTGGCAGCGTGCCTCCATGGTGCAGGAAAAGTCAGCGAAGCTGAACAAGAGTTCTTGTTTGTTCTCTCAGAGCAACCAAAGCAACCTTCTGTTCTGGTTAATTACGGTTATTTATTGCTGACTGAGCGAAATGATTTGAAGAGAGCGGACAGCCTTTACCGTATGGCCATCCGCCTCGATCCCGATCATGTTCAGGCGCTGGTCAATTTGGCAGGAACCAGCGTCATGTCAGGCGATATTACGTACGCTAAAGGTCTTATCGATCGGGCTCTACGGATCGATCCCAAGAACAGGCAGGCAGTTACCATGAAAACGGCGCTGGCCAAAGGTGTACGATGAACTTTTCTTTACCTTGTCTTAACGTTTTATTCACGTTAAGTCGTTTAATTTGATAGAAACAGATTCCTGCGTGGTCAATAAAAAAATACTTCTTGTGGACGATGAGCCCGATATCCTCGAGTTCATGGAGTACAATCTGAAGAAGGAGAATTTTCAGATTTTCAAAGCGAACAACGGAAGGGAAGCTGTCGCTAAAGCCCTTATAGAAATACCTGATTTGATAATTCTTGATATCATGATGCCTGAAATGGATGGCATTGAAACCTGCAGAGCAATTCGCGAGCATCCCATTTTGAATGATACGGTAATCGCTTTTCTCACTGCAAGAAATGAAGATTACTCCCAAGTGGCAGGTTTCGAAGTTGGTGCGGATGATTATATCACAAAACCCATAAAACCCCGTGTGCTAGTTTCAAGAATACATGCCTTACTTCGGAGGTCCAGACTGAATAAGCTGGAACCTCAGGAGGTGAAAGGTGAGCAAGTGGTGATAGGCGATATCCGTATCGACCGTGAGCAATATGTGGTTTGGAAAGCAGACCACCGTATGGAATTACCCAGAAAGGAATTCGAACTGCTATCCTTGTTGGCATCTAAGCCCGGAAAAGTTTTCACTCGCGACGAAATTCTGGACAGGGTGTGGGGCAATGAAGTGGTCGTGGGCGACAGGACCATCGATGTACATATCCGTAAGTTACGCGAAAAACTTGGCGAAGACCTGATCAAAACAGTGAAGGGAATCGGATACAAGTTCGATTTCTGAGTGCCTTTTCACTTAACTTAGTGTCCCGATGGCATTCAAGAACCCGACACCGAGGATACTCGCTTTAATAGCCGCTTTCATCACCGCAATCATTGTGTTGCTCGTGGAATACTTTACAAGTTTTTCCGGTATTCTGCAGAAGGACTGGCTATCAATGCCTTTTGCGTTCCTGATCGCATTTGCCACTACTTTTTTTGTATTCCAATATTTTCTTGAGGTTTTCATTTACCGGAAAATAAAACTCATTTACAAGACCATAAGCACATTCAAGGAATCGAAGGCTAAAACCATGGAGCAGCTTGATATGTCGGAAGATATCATCGGCAATGTGAACAAGGAAGTGATGGAGTGGCAAGAGGGCCAGTCGCGTGAAATCGCCGAGCTGAAGCGTATGGAGAATTTCCGAAAGGAATTTCTTGGCAATGTTTCGCATGAGCTTAAAACTCCGCTTTTCAGCATTCAAGGGTACGTGCATACGTTGCTGGATGGAGCATTGAATGATCCCGAAGTCAATGTGCATTACCTTCAACGGGCGGCCAGATCAGTAGAAAGGCTTTGTATGATCGTTGAAGACCTTGAATCCATATCCAAAATGGAGAGTGGAGAGATGCTTATCGATCAACGTCCATTCGACATCCATGATCTTACCAAGGATGTTTTTGATTCTCTTGAGTTGCGCGCAAGGGAAAGAAACATACGACTCGATTTCAAGGAAGGCAGCGACAGACACTTCATGGTCACAGGCGATAAGGACCGTATCCGTCAGGTGATGCTCAACCTTATCGTCAACTCCATCAAATACGGAACAACCGATGGCAGCACCCTCGTCGGATTTTATGATATGGACGAAAACATCCTGATTGAAATAACAGATTCCGGGTTGGGAATCGAACCACAGCATCTTCCGAGGATTTTCGAAAGATTTTATCGTGTCGATAAAAGCCGCTCCCGTGAGCAGGGTGGAACCGGCCTTGGACTTGCAATCGTAAAGCACATCATTGAAGCCCATAAGCAAAGCATCAGTGTAAGAAGCACCTATGGAGTTGGTACCACCTTCACCTTTACGTTGAAAAAAATGGAATAATCCTTTCTTGTTCACATTTCTTCCAGATTCGTGCTTGTATCTTCATACTTATGAAAAAGCATTCGATTCACCCCGCCTCTGTACTTTTTGCATTGTTGTCTGTAGCTCTTTTTGCATGCCAGGAAAAAGAGTCCAGTCCGACAGCTTTTCTTTCGATTTCAATGACGGATGCTCCAGGTAATTATGATAATGTATTTGTGGAGGTGACAGGAGTCGAAGTTCATACTGATGTTGGTGGATGGCAATTATTAGCGGTTGACTCGGGTATCTACGACCTCTTGACACTTCAGAACGGAATTGACACTGTTCTGGCGATTCCGCAATCTGTTCC
>JBJSZR010000517.1:0-1731 GCA_046090385.1 Bacteroidota bacterium | reverse complement strand
CCCTATTGGTAAAAGCACTGGCTGCCAGGTCGGATGTTCTAAGGGAAGTTGAGGTGGTATTCATCAGTGTCTACGGGGATTTTCCTTTAGCCGATCAAGGAATGGAGACCTCTTTTCGATTGAACTCACTGTTTGTTTCTGCTCCCGTCCGAAAAGCTGTGCAGGAAGGAAGAGCCGACTATGTTCCCGTATTCTTGAGCGAAATACCTGAACTGTTCAAAAGCGGCATCTTGCGTCCTGATGTCGCCTTGATCCATGTCTCCCCGCCGGATGTAAACGGATTTTGTTCGCTCGGCGTATCGGTCGATATCACCCGCTCGGCAGTGGATAGCTCAACAAAAATCATCGCGCAAGTGAATCCGAACATGCCTAGAACCTGGGGAGACGGAATGGTTCATATGAGCAGGTTCTCGGCCATGGTTGAATGCAACGACCCGATTCATGAAGTCCTTTCACCCAAGCAGGGTGAGGTGGAAAAAGCGATCGGAATGCATATCGCTTCACTGATTGAGGACGGGAGCACGCTGCAGACAGGAATCGGCGCCATACCTGATGCCGTATTATCTTCATTGACCGGACATAAGAATCTGGGAATTCACACCGAAATGTTCTCGGACGGAATCATCGGACTAATTGAAAAAGGTGTGGTCGATAATTCAAGAAAAAAGAATCACCCGGGAAAATCAGTCACAGGATTCTGTATTGGAAGCGAAAGATTATACGGATTCATAAACGACCATCCGGGATTTGCTTTTTTGGATATCGATTACGTGAACGAAGTATCGGTGATTCAGCGAAATCCTAAAGTGGTAGCTATCAACAGCTGCATTGAAATCGACTTGACAGGCCAGGTCTGTTCCGATTCAATCGGAATACATCAATATTCAGGCGTCGGTGGTCAAATGGATTTCCTGCGCGGAGCAGCTCTATCAGAAGGTGGCAAGCCAATCGTTGCTTTGCCTTCAAGGACATCAAAAGGTGAAGCACGTATCGTTCCTTTCTTGAAACAAGGCGCAGGCGTCGTCACAACAAGAGCTCATGTTCATTACGTGGTTACGGAATACGGTATTGCCTATCTGTTCGGAAAGAATTTTCAGCAGCGGTCCAAAGAGCTGATTAGAATTGCCCATCCCGATGACCGCGATAAGCTGGAAAGAGCCCACTTAAGCCGTTTCGGCAAGATCTGAACGATCAAGTATGATGACTAAAGCCGATTAGAAATCAATCATATCCATCTGCTCACCTCCAACTCGCTGATCGTTTCGGCCTCGTCGGCGCTGGTTCGCATCCATCTTCCCGAACCTGTAGGAAAAGTTCAACATCCCTATTCTGGATTCCCTTATTCGCTCCCCGTTGTAATCATGGTAATCACTGAAATTGTGTATGCGGAATTTCCTGGTGAAAAATATATCCGAAACATTCAGCGTCAACGTCCCCTTCCCTTTCCAGAATTCCTGCCTGATGGCGCCATCCAAACCGCTCATTCCACGAACCTCGCTGACGGGACTACGCATCATGGAAACATAGTTGCCAGTAATTTGCAGCGATGTGGTTGAAGTCAATTTTACATTATAGTTCAAGCGACCGTTCCATTGGGTGGCATCGCTTTGTAATTCGGGATTGATATTGCCTGCATTGATCACATTCTTGAAAATATTGAAACTCAACATGAGGGTCCCGAACTTTCCAAGTTGTGTACGGTAAATGGTTTCCAAACCGACATTGTCAGAG
>JBJSZR010000516.1:0-1693 GCA_046090385.1 Bacteroidota bacterium | reverse complement strand
ACAGCCAGTATCCTTTCAACCTTCGCGATTCACTCATTATTGCCAACCAGGGGAATGATTTCGGTGTCATCGGCAATACACCGGTCACGATCGATAATCAGGGTCGTTCATACGGCATGGAGTTGATGTTGCAGCATAAGTTCAATGGCAGGTTTTACGGTATTCTTGCTTATACTTTTCTCAAAAGCGAATTCCAGGATTTCAATGGCGATTACATCCCTTCTAGCTGGGATTTCAGGAATACGCTCAGCCTTACTGCCGGGTATTATTTCAAACGAAATTGGGAGTTCGGTATGAGATACAGATATAACAGCGGCCAGCCATATACACCTTTTAACGACACTGCCTCGATGTATATAGCCAATTGGGATATAACAGGAGTCGGTATTCCTGATAAGGATGCCATCAATTCCATGCGTACGGCTGCCTTCAATCAGCTTGATATCAGGATCGACAAAAAATATTTTTTCAAAAAGTGGAGTTTGAACCTTTACCTCGACATCCAAAACCTCTTGAACTATAAAACGCTACAGCAACCCTATATAAGTGTGCAGCGGGATGCTGGTGGGCAACCGGTCATTGATCCTGACAATACTTCATACTACCTGCCGCTTTTCATAAAAAATGAGTCGGGTTCAGTGATTCCTACCATCGGATTCGTCGTGGAATTCTGAGCGATTATCATTGATTTTTTAGCAGGGATTTCCTCAATGAGTTGATTTGTGTAAATTGCCACAAACACCATCATCATGAAATCCTTTTTTTCATCCATAATTGCCGTTTTATTGACATGCAGTGCCTATGCTCAAATCTCATTAGGTACTTCTGATTTCCCCTCTGCTGGAGATATCTATAGGATGAGTGTCGCCAACCAGCTCGCCGGAGCCAATTATTCATTGACCGGACCGGGCTATACCTGGGACTTTTCACAACTCACTCCACAAAGTCAGCGTTTGGATACCTTCTTGTCCGTGAGTGCTACGAGTGCGGTTTTCAATGTGGTGTTCGCCAATTTCTCATTCAATCCGAACAGGGCCAATGTTGCAACCGGTGGTGCCGATTTCAATCTCGGAACTGTTGCAGTGAATGACGTGTTCAATTTCTTTTATAACTCGAGTGCATCCTACACTCAAGTCGGTTTCGGGGCCACCATCAGTGGCATACCTGCACCTTTCACCTACAATCCGAAGGATGTAGTTTATTCCTTCCCATTGAATTTCGGTGATATCGATACTTCATTTTCATCCTACAATGTGGATCTCAGCAGCACTTTAGGGCTTTATTTCAGGGTGAATCGCACTCGTATCAATCAGGTAGATGGCTGGGGTACACTCATTACACCTTACGGCACCAATAATGTGCTTCGTGTCAAGACCACTGTGACTGAACGCGACAGTGTACATATCGATTCTTTAGGCTTCGGTTTCAATCTGCCACCGATTACCACCAACGAGTACAAATGGATGGCAGCTGGTGAAGGTGTACCTCTTTTACAGGCTAATGCAAATGCATCCGGAACCGTCAACCAAGTGGTTTACCGTGATAATACACCTTTCAATACTACAGTACAATCCATTGAAACCACATTGGCACATGTAGATCTTTATCCGAATCCGGCCTCCGATCAGGTGAGTATCCTTCCCATAGGATTTAATGGAGAAACCAATTTCACGCTATTGGATCTTCAGGGAAA
>JBJSZR010000515.1:0-4598 GCA_046090385.1 Bacteroidota bacterium | reverse complement strand
TGTAAGGAAGATTATCTGGGTCGAATGAAAAATCGGTAGTGTTGCTCAGTGGAATCCTGAAATAGTACCCCGCCTTGACGCCTAACATTAGACCATTGGTTATTTCGGACCTGTGCGATACACTTAAAAAGCGTTGCTGATAGATTTTCAAGTAATTCTTCTGGGCAAACAGCGAGTAAAAGTTATTGACCGTTGGCGAAACAGGGTTCGAAGGATTGAATTGATTCACTTCAGAGCCGGCTTCCACGTTAAACAAGCCCTGGTTACGGGTATCATATTTATAAGTGAAAGCAATCCTGGGATTCACATGCCGATTGGAAAAACCATAACGAATGGCGGGCTCGACCTTCCATTCCCGATCATCCTCTTCACCGTATGTCTTTTTGTATTCACCTGATAGGGTAAGATTCCATCCTTCCACCGTATTGAACTGCAGATTAGTCAAGGGACCTGCCAAAGACCAATATCTGTTAGTGATGCTGTTCCTATGTGCATAACCTGTCAAAATCTGAATGCCCTTGAACTTGTTCGAAACCGCGTCCATTGAATCAAGATAGGCAGGCGACGTCTGTATGATACGAACGCTATCCTTCCTGTTATAATCGATGGCTTCCTCGGGGGTCAGTGGAACAGGTCTCATTTTTTCCCAATACGCCGTATCGCGACGGTTAGAACCAGTATCTACGCTTAGAATTTCACCATTAAAATGATTTTTTGGAAAAACAGGATGCGTATCATAATCCTTAAAGACGCCGATGATGTCGCCGGTACCTTCGAATCCGAAAATTGAAAAGTGGAAGTACAATGCGTTACTGAAAGGCATCCACGCCCCACCTTCCAACTGAACAGCCGCTTGTCGGATATTGAATGTATCCACGAATTGCAATTGCTGCTCTTTTGTCAACAACAAATCAAAGCCGTGCACCCGCCAATCATCATCAACGATATAAAGATCTCCGGAAAAAACCGGATCACCAGGTCTCTTGGGGATCACTTTGATCTTATTGACAAGTTTCCCATTCTCCATGAACGCTCCTTCCAGTTTGTAGCGATAGTACATGAAACAATTATCGGCTATCGGTGATACGATTCCACGGGGAACGAGATTACCCAACTTCAGTAACGATTCATAAACATTGAAATTCACCAGATCAGCTCCGCGATTGAAACTGTAGGCTCGAGGATTACCGGAGACTTTGCTGGAAATCATCTGTTCCTTCACCTTCTCAGGTTCCTGCCAGTCGATTCGAGATACCGACTCGCTGAGATAAAATATCTTGGTGACTGAATCGACCAATTCACCGATATCCACCTTTTGCCCCATGAATTTCTTGGGAAAACGCACTAATCGTTGGGTCGACTTCACATATGACTCGCACGAATAGGCTTTTATCTCCTTCCTGAAGATCTCCCTTCGATCCCGAGTATTCCGAATGATGGCATTTGCAGGATCCTCTTCACCCGTACTTACTACGACTTCCGATAACCGATATGTAGCAGGAATCAGATGTACATCAAATCGGATGTCAGAATCTCCGACTTCAATGGTCTCCGTACGTTGCGCGTAGCCGATCATACTGAAAGTGATCATTCGCAATCCCTGCGCTACCTGTAGCGAATAGTCGCCATTTAAATTAGTGGTAGTACCGATGGAAGTGCCTGCAATCAACACCGAAACATAAGGAAGAGGTTCGCCAAGAGAATCCGTCACGGTTCCGAAGAGCCTTGCACCCGAGCACGGAAAGGTCACAAATAGCAGAAAAAACAGCTCAATTGCCCTGATAGCCGACTTTCTCATATAGCGAAACCAAGGCATTGATGAATGTATCCCAGGAAAAACGCGTTGCCGCCAATTTCACCTCTTCCGACATTTTCTCTCCCCGGTCGTTGGAAAAATAATCGAAGATGGCATCAGAGATTGCATCAGATGAAACAGGTACGACGTATCCGGTCTTGCCGTTTTCGACAATTTCAGAAAGTCCGCCTACATCGGTAACCAGCATCGGACGACCGAAGTGGTAAGCGATCTGGGTAATCCCGCTTTGAGTCGCGCTTGTGTACGGTTGCACGACCAGGTCGGCTGCACAGAAATACCTGTTAACCTCTGCTTTAGGAATGAATGAGGCATCAAAGCGTACCGAATCCTGAAGTCCGTTAGAGAGCACAAAATCCTTGTATGGTTTTTCATCCTCATAAAATTCCCCGGCTACTATCAACTTCACACCCATTTGTCTCAACCTCTCATCAGTCATTGCCTGCAGAAGATTCATAAGTCCTTTATACTGACGAATGAATCCGAAAAACAGCAAGACAGGGCTTTTCATATCCAAGGAAAGATAGGAACGAGCGGTCGATTGAGACAATGGATCTCCGAAAATATCATAGACCGGATGAGGTTGGAAAATCTTGTTCCGGTTGACAGTAAAGCGTGAAAGATCATCCAGGACAGACCTTGACATGGCAACAAAACCATCGCAGGAGCCCACGAAGTATTTCGTAAATGATTTATCGCCAGGCCTGCTTTCATGCGGGAATATATTATCAGTTATGGCAATTACCGGAATAGCATTTTTCCTCAATCGCCTGCAAATGGTACCCAATGCCGGAGCCATGAATGGCAACCAATAGCGGACGACCACGAAATCGGGACGGAAGTCGATAATGGAACTGGCGGTAGAATACCATGACAGCGGACTTATCGAATTTATCGTGGAACGAATATCCAGATTCTCAGGTGCAGGCGCCTCAGTGAATTGAGACTTACCCGGAAAAAGAAAGGATGGATATTGAAACTTGAAAGAAAAAATACGGACTGTATGGCCAGCATTCATTAATCCCAATGCGAGCGCTTCATTGAAATCAGCTATACCCCCGCGAAGCGGATGTGCAGGACCGATGAGTGCGATTTTCAAGGCTTGCTTCATGGATCCATTCCCTAAAGGTGGATCTTAGAGTCGACCAGGTAACGGTTTCGGTCGGGCGAATTACGTGCAATCATCTCCCCTAAAAATCCAGCCAGGAAAAGTTGTGTTCCGATGATCATCGTGGCGAGAGCGATGTAGAATGATGGGCGGTCGGTGATCAGTCGTGCAGGAAGATTATTATACACGGCGTATAACTTACTTAAGCCCAGGTAACCGGCAGCCAGGAATCCTATGAAGAACATGACCGTTCCTAACATTCCGAACAGATGCATTGGTCTCTTTCCGAAGCGGGAAACAAAAGTGATGGACATCAAGTCGAGAAATCCATTTATGAATCTTTCCAAACCGAACTTGGTGGACCCGTATTTCCGGGCACGATGCTCCACGACCTTCTCTCCTATTTTTCGGAATCCTGCCCATTTGGCGATTACAGGAATGTACCGATGCATTTCTCCATAAACTTCGATGCTCTTTACCACCTCCTTGCGATAGGCCTTCAGGCCACAATTGAAATCATGGAGGTTATGGATGCCGGACATCCGGCGAGTAGCCCAATTGAAGAATTTGGTGGGTATGGTCTTGGAGAGCGGATCGTAGCGCTTGGCTTTCCAACCGGAGACAAGGTCGTAGCCCTCCTTGATGATCATTTCGTAAAGGCCCGGAATTTCATCAGGGCTGTCTTGCAGATCAGCATCCATGGTTATTATCACACGACCGGATGCGACGGTGAATCCTTCCTGTAGAGCGGCTGACTTACCATAATTGCGCCTGAAGCGGATGCCTTTTACAGCTGGATCTTTTGAAGCAATCGTACCTATCACTCCCCACGAGTCATCATGACTTCCGTCATCAACGAAAATCACCTCATAGGTGAAGCCGGACTCTCTGCACACACGAACTATCCATTCGTGAAGCTCGGGAAGCGATTCTTCTTCGTTATAAAGGGGGATGACTATCGATATGTCCACGGACTACTGCTGGTTATTTTGAAATGGATTAGCATCGGCTTTCATAAGGGCTCCAGTGAACAAAGAAAACATTCCTCCAAGAATCAAACCCTCTATAATGCACATTAAGACCAAACCTAACGGAGAAAACATGTATGCAATTATTTTCATGCCAGTTTCGATTTCAACCTCTGATCTGGCAGTTCGAGAAAATTCCTCATGCATCTGATCAAGTACCTGTCCTAACATTTCAGGATCCATGATATTGTACAGCATGGCAGTATAAAGGCCGAGAATAAAGCCACCAGCCACGGCAATCAACACACCTAGAGAAAATGCCTGTCCGAAAGAAATTCCACCACCCAGGTCCTGTTGTCGATGACTTTTAGTGCCTCGTACAATGAAAAAAACCATTAGAACATACTTCATCAGTACAGGCAAAAATGATTTCTGTCCCGCTCCCAGCATATATAACAACAACATTAGTGAAACCAATGTAAGGCCATAAAATGCACCATACTTGGTAGCCACTTGAATACGGGTTCGGGGATGATCCATAAATCGACTAATTACATGCAAACCTAGTTGAATTGAAAAAAACTGCCAATTTATTAAAGCACAGCAACTCGTTAATTTTCAACAGCATGTAACAGAATCCAAATTATCTGATTCAGCAAAGAATATCTATCTTTGCGGTACGGGTAAGTCCTATACGACCAGCTCCTGC
>JBJSZR010000514.1:0-2793 GCA_046090385.1 Bacteroidota bacterium | reverse complement strand
TTGTAGATATGCGAAGGGTTGTTATCGTTAGAGGTAGTTCCATCGCCGAAGTCCCATGAATATCCGGTTATATTACCGCTTGATACACTCGATTGGTTTGTAAATATGGCACTTGCGCCTGCGCAGATATCTTGCACATTGAAGGATGCGCTTGGAAGAGGATTCACTGTTACGTTTGCTGAAGTGCTGGCGCTGCAGCCGTCAGCACTGGTAACAGTCAGGCTTACATTGTAGTTTCCTGCATTGGAAAAAGTGAATGCCGGATTTTGTTGCGCTGAAACTGAATTGTTCCCGAAGTTCCAAGACCAGTTTGTGATTGAAGAGCCTGCTACACTTGATGCATCAGTGAATTGTGTAGGAGCTCCCATACAGACAGACGTAGAGTTGAAAATCGGTATCGGAAGAGTATTCATCTGCGCATTCACGTTAACAGATCCAGAGCAACCGGATGGATCAGTGACTGTTACACCGTAAATACCAGGAGCTGAAACAGTAAGTGTTTGACTTGTTTGTCCGCCGGGTGTCCAGAGGTAGGACATGCCTGGATATCCTGGGTCAAGTACGACGGAATCTCCTTGACAGAAGGAGACATCATTAAGATTGACACTCAGACTTGAACCTGTTGTAACTGTTGCTGTAGCTGAGGCTGAACAGCCAAAAGCATCAGTAACAGTCACACCGTAAATCCCGGCGTTATTGATGGTAATTGTCTGGGTTGTGGCTCCTGAAGGACTCCAAGTGTAGGATAATCCACTTATTCCTGCATCCAACGTTGCTACTGCACCGGTACATAGGAAGAATGATTGAAGGTTGACTGAAGGATTATCATGTACAGTCACCTCTACAATGTCAGCATCAGTACATCCGTTTGCATCTGTAACCACTACCGTGTAATTAGTGGTCCCGATCGGATTCACTGTTATGGTGGAAGTAGTCCCCCCTGTAAGGATCCAGTCATAGGTGTTTCCGCCTGAAGCCGTAAGGGTGGCGGTTCCTCCGCGACAGATATCAATATCTGCGCCGGCGTTTGCGTTCGGCAATTGATTCACATTTACATTCACTACATCAGTAGAAGTACAGCCATAGATATTTGTGCCGGTCACCGTATAGTTGGTGGAATTGTTGGGAGATACCGTAATGCTGCTTCCTGCAAGGTTTCCTGGGTTCCATACATATGTACTTCCTCCCGCCCCGGTCAGTGTAACGGCTGATCCACGACAGATGGAAACATCGTTACCGGCATTGATCACCGGTACGGGGTTCACGATCACGGTCACCGTGTCAGTAGCAGAACATCCATTCGGGTTGGTTACCGCCACTACATAATTGGTGGTTCCAAGTGGATTGACGGTGATGCTCTGTCCGTTTCCACCTGGTGACCAGGTATAATTGTTTCCACCACTGGCAGTGAGGGTAACTGAGGTCCCTCTGCAAGTCGTTCTGTCAGCGCCGGCGTTGGCAGTAGGATTCGGGAAAATCTGTATGTTCATGGTTGCAGTGTCGCTACATCCTCCTGCAGACGTACCGATCAGTGTGACATTGTAGTTTCCAGGTGATGAAAAACCGTGAAGAGGTGAAACAGCAGTCGTGGTAAAACCGTCGCCGAAATTCCATATCCAACCTGATGCGCTGGATCCGTTTTGATTGTTGAATTGTATTGGAGCGTTTACACATCCGTTACCTGCTGTGAAAGCTGCAACCGGCTGAGGATCGATCGTTAGTGAACGAACGATGGTATCGCTGCAACCAAATGTGTTTTCGACTACCAGGGAGACGGAGTAGGTGCCTGGTCCGGGGAATTGGTGCTGCGGATGCTGATCAAGCGATATGGTTCCATCGCCGAAATTCCAAAGCCAGTTGTATATGAGACCGCCGGGAGTTGTGGATGAATCGGCGAATTGAACGGGTTCATTTGCACAGGATCCGATACCGTTGAGGAATGAAGCATTCGGTATGAAAGGCATATCCACACTGATGGTATCAGAGGCGCTGCAAACCCCATCAGTAGCTGACACCATCCATGTGCCTGCGCCTACTGTTACCTGTTGCATGCTGGATCCGTTGCTCCAAGCGTATTGGTACGGCGGATTTCCGCCGCTTGCATTGGCTGATAACGTTGTTTGATCGCTGCACGCAATCGATTGATCAGGTCCCAGATCTACTCTGACCCCGACGACGTTGATCGTGTATGAATAGACTTGACTGCCTATGTAAGGACAAGCATCGTCAGAAACCATCGCAGTGAAGAAGTAGGAGTTTCCTATTTCTGCTGTCGTAGGAGTCCAACAAAAAGTGGCTGTTGGGTGCTGAGCCGAAGTAGTGGTGAAAGTCGCTCCCGGTATGCCCTGATCCCAAGTCACAGTCAGATTCTGACCTGCATCCGGATCATCAGAGAAGATATTGAAGCAAGCCGGCTGGTTCGCGCAAACGGTGATGGAGAAGTCATTGGTACCATTGATTCCTGAAAGCGAAGGCAGGTTGTTTGCACACATCATCACGGTCAATTGCAGATCGCGCTCAACACTTCCGATAAGTACGCCGTTGCGGTATTCTTTGACCAATACGGCCATCACTGTGACCTCCATATTCGTAGGAGTCATACAGATATCACCTGTGGTTGAATTGAAAGTTGTTGCAGGATTGGAAGTAAGCGGATTTGATGCGTTGAATGGAGCCAGGTAGTTTACATTCGTAGTAGCGGTCTGCTTCGGAGTGATCAGTTGAAAGGTTATGCTGTCGCCATCAGCATCATACACACCGTGATTGAAACAGTAATTCTGTCCGCGACAGAGA
>JBJSZR010000513.1:0-3878 GCA_046090385.1 Bacteroidota bacterium | reverse complement strand
GCATGACCGGCATCGCCATAAACTCCGAGCAAAGATGAGGATGTCGAAAGATCCACGTATATACGATGCGTGACACTTCCTTGCTGAAGGACGTTACCTGAAACAGGATCAGTAGAGTCAAGCGAGTCTGAAACATAATATCGCTCGACGAGTATTCCTTCTACCTGACAATACGAACTCGTGACCTGCAGACAAGCTACGAGAGCCAGTAAAATCTTTTTCATGGGTGTCAGAGTTTATATGCGATTCCTATCTGATAAATAGTGCCGAAACGGAAACTGTCATAGTCAAGTGAGAAGTCATCCTTATAGTTATAGTAACGCGTTATCGGTGCATTCAGCAGATCTTTCGCCGTAAAACTTGCAGTAAAATGATTTCCGATTTTTTTTGAAACTTTAATATCAACAAGATTCCGAGGGCGTTCGTAGATATCGGGTATCTCCGGTACGACAGAGGCAATAACCATTCTAGGTCCTTGCACATTGTAGGAAAGCGTGAAGACGGTTCCTCTTAACAGCTTGTTTGTCTTTTCGTCTGGCGTGGCATAACTCAATATGAGATTCAACACATAAGGAGCTTGTCCGAACATAGGACGTTTCACCGTATCCAAAGGATAGTACACCTTCACTCCTTCGCTTAGGTCCAATCTCTTGCGGACAAATTCAGTGCGGGAATAAATCAACGATAGATTAGCCCTGAGATCGAATCCTTTGGCCAGATTCTTTTTTCCCTCCAATTCTATGCCAGCAACATATGAGTCATCTACATTCTGCCATGTCAAACCGACCGACTGAACGATTTCGATGTGGTTGATGAATTTCTTGTAGAACAGACTCGCTGAGAAATTCTCTTGCTTGGCATTATAATATTCATACCGAACATCGAAGTTATCGACCTTTACGGTCTTGAGATCGGAATTGCCGAAAACGAACAGTCGGTATTCATAATCGAGCAAGGCGATATCGGACAACTCCCGTATGCTGGGCCTTGCGATAGTCCGGCTGTAATTGAATCGCAAGTTGACAGGCGCTTCTTCCGACGGCCTAAGCCGGTAAATTAGGTTCATGCTGGGCATCACATCCGTCTGATCCAATGTTCCCGGATTTGCCAGCGGATAACTGGAACTGTACGACCGCCGGGGATCGTTCTTGGGATAGTCCAGCGAATCAAACAGCACGACATCCGTGAAAATGTTGGACTTCTCGACACGAAGTCCCGCAGCGATACGCCATTTGGTATCCAACGCATAGTCTGTCATCAGGAATCCTGATCCGATCGCACTCGTTCCAAAGGTATTGTTGGCGGGAGAATTGATAAGCGAATAATACATGTCAAGCGTACTTATCGCCTGACCGGAGGGAGCGGTGTATGTCCTTATTCCGAAATTCTGCAGTGCAAAAAGTGTATTCAGATCGTTGTTTTGAAGCTGTAGGGTGGAATACGGACCGAAGTTGATGAAATAGTCATACTGATCGCTGAACTTTCGGTTGAACTCATAGGAGCCTCCGAAAATAAGTTTTCGCACAAGACCCTCCTTTTGATTGATAGGTTGCTCGATTCTGAGACGGTTGTCCCACAAGTCATCATTCAGATATCGGTAATACCTATGTATGCCGTCACCGATGTTTCCTCCTATCTGATAAATTCCTGCGTTGGGATCAAGATAATACTGGACATTTTTGAAATCAGGAGCTACGCTTTTTCCAGCAGTATAAGAAGTATTGAATTCTATACGGGTCTTGCATGCAGGTATGAAATGCTGGGTCCTTACCTGGTAAACCATCTGCCGCCTTTGCTCATAGAACTGGCTGTTGGTGATAATGTAATTGGTTGGGTCTTGTTTATCCGTCGAAAAACGGACATTGTTCACGCCAGAAATATTAGGCATGAACATCAATGAAACGGTATTATTGGCATTGGGCTTGAAAGAAAGATTCATCAATGCACTCCATCCGTTCGTCTCACGGCTTGTCCGCTGATCGGCAAAGGATGCAACTGCATCGATCAGCTCACCGTTCGGCCCCTGGGCGACTGTTGCACGACCGATCGTTGAGTTACCATCGTAGGCAACAGAACTTCCGTACCTGAAGCCGAACAGATAACCGAAAGTCTTTCCGAACAAAGTAGTCTGATTGCCTACTGAAAAACTTTGACTGAAATTTACAGGTGCTTTCCAGTTGGTAGTGTTCCAGTTGTTTGAAAATGATTGACCGGTAGCAGCTGCGGGAGCATTCAAGGTGGAAAATGCCGTATTCCTGTATGGCCCGCTGTTGTACACTTGCGTGGCAACACCCACAGCCTGAAGATCATTGATCTGGGCCGGAGCCAGCAGCCCCAACCGCACAAGTCCGAGTCTGAAATAATAATCACCATTAAGTGTTCCCTCTCCCCAATTATTCTGATTCACACCTAGAGAATCATAATAACCCTTGAGTCCCAGAACGGAAAACTCTTGGTAAGGAGTAGGTGAAATCACGGGGTAACCGAAAGGATCAGGTCGGTTGTCACGTAATGAGTTATCAAATCCCATCCAGTCAGTACTGCTACGCTCAGAGGAAATAACATCCTTGAAAGTCGATTGTGTGTTGTATCCGAAAGAAGTCTCTACACCTACCGCCAACTGCTCTGGATAATCTTTGGTTTCAACAGAAATATAAGCTCCTGCCCAATCACCCGGAAGATCAGGAGAAAAAGTCTTGGTGATTACGATATTGTCCACCAACCCTGCAGGGAAAAGATCCAAGCGGATATTATTCGTGAAAGGATCGAGTGTAGGTATTCTAAGTCCATTTATGGTTGTCTTTACATAACGATCGCCTATTCCTCTTACTGTGATCAGCGCACCATTGGTGGAGACTCCGGAAACGCGAGCGATTGCGGCAGTCACAGTATTGTCGCCGGTCTTCTTCATGACATCAGAAGAAATAAAATCGATCGAAGCAGCTGATTTCTTTCGGATGGTTTCGAAATAATAATCGTTTGATCGGACCGCTTTTGCAGATATCTCTACTTCCTTTATTTCCAGAGCTGTAGTGCGTAATGTCACATTCCTCACGACTACTGCACCTGGAACCGGCTGGATTCGTTCCTCCGAAGGAATCAGACCGACCATGGAAAAAACTACCGTAACCGCAGTGTCACCGAGCTTCAATGAGTAATTACCATCGAAGTCGGTAGTGGTTCCCACAGATCTATCGTGCTTCAACGCAATGATTGCACCGGGCAGAGACTCTCCGTTCTCATCTACCACCTTACCTCTTAGAGTGCACTGGGAATATGCTGACGGACTGAAAAACGCAGTAGTCAGGATAAATAAAAGTCCTGAAAAGAAAATTCTCATGTTTTTTTGAAAGAAAAACCTGACCGGTTTTAGGATTATTGCTTCACGAGCTTTTGGACGAAGGAAGTTAGATCAGATTTGACCAAGGCGAAATAGATACCTGCCGACTGACCGGAAAGATCCAGCCTTACCGGCGTGCCTCCTGAGCCGACAAGATTCATCACCTCAACGCCATTGATGTCTCTGACACTGACCGAAAAATCGCCTTTCCACATGTAATCCAATTTGAAAATATCCTTGGATGGGTTGGGAAACACCGTTACAAGTGAGTAAAGTGACTGAGAGTTGGATACACTTGATGACGTGGATGTGTAATTAAGATCTGAAAAAAGGATCTCGCTTCCGACCGGATTGGACGCTACATATTGTTCGACTCCACCGCTTGGTGTTCCGATTTGCATGTTCAATTTGAAAGTCAATACCCCGTCAGTGGTGAACTGGCCTACCAAGATGTGATTACCCGGTGTCACTCCGTTTGCACCGCCTAATGCGGCTATGGATCCGTTGTTGGTGGTGAATAGATTTCCCAGCTGACTTA